>NZ_JBIDFK010000011.1:0-77750 GCF_046635725.1 Gilliamella sp. CG22 | reverse complement strand
TAATCGGTTATTTGATTGCACGTTGAAACAATCCGAAAACAGCTGCCTTATATCCATATCATTCCTAGAAATTATAGGTTTTGTTTTTAATTATTTTGAAATATAAATTTTGATAACTTTTTTTAAATATGTAAACTACATTGTTTTACCATTTAATGCAAGTTTTTTAGAATGATTTTCTAATTAAATTATAAAGATAGCAATGTTAAGTGTTTAAGATTAAGCTTGGTACTAACTACTATTTATTAGTCTAGAAGAGTGTAAATTGAAGGTATATCGGTTATTAAAGCTTATAAAAGAAAACCTAAAAATGACCATTCGCTAATGTGTTTATCCCTGTGTGTACAGGGAACACAATTTATTGTAACAAAAGATCTTGTGCTTGATCGGTTTATCCCTGTGTGTACAGGGAACACCTCCCAATAATTGGCGATGTTGCGTATCAACGCGGTTTATCCCTGTGTATACAGGGAACACAGCTAATTCATTAGCAACTAAATAAAAATCTGCGGTTTATCCCTGTGTATACAGGGAACACGCCAGCTCTCATACGGTAAGCCACCTCCGGAACCGGTTTATCCCTGTGTATACAGGGAACACAAGAGGTATTCGATTAGATCCTGAAAGTAATTCGGTTTATCCCTGTGTATACAGGGAACACATACACCGTCACCTCTTTAGGGTCTAACACCACGGTTTATCCCTGTGTATACAGGGAACACAATTTTAGGCGGTACTAAATCGGAATAATCGTCGGTTTATCCCTGTGTATACAGGGAACACGGATTTTGTGCTACACCCATACGCCAAAAACCCGGTTTATCCCTGTGTATACAGGGAACACTCTAAACGTAGCTATTTGTTTTATTTAAACTTATAGCGACCACGAAATTCTACCAGATTTTTTTAATTTTTAAAGAACTTTAACTTATTGATTTTCAATAGGTAAAAAAGATACCAACCTGAGCCCATCGAGTTCTACCGGCACTCTTCTGTTAGTACCATAAGTTTGGAAGTCAAATCCAGACTCAGTATTGGTTGCCCAAGCAAGTACAACATTCCCTTCTTCAGCAAGCTCGATGATTTGTTGCCAAATCATCTCCCTTACCGGTCTGGAAATATCACCTATGTAAACACCAGCTCTGATTTCTAATAACCAAATAGCTAAGCGTCCTCTTAATCTAGGTGGGACATTTTCAGTCACCACAACACACATACTCATGATTAATGGCTCCTAAAGCCACTATCGGCAAGTGATTGAGGTTCTGGAATCGCAGGTGGTAGTACATCATCAGGAGGCGGTGGAGGTTCAATACCTCCAGCGGATAATACCTCTTCAATCAGTGGAATTAATGTCGTCAATGTTTTTTGACTTCTAAAAATATCGCGACAAGCAATGCGCACTTCACGATCAGGGTCAGCTCTATTTTTAGCTGCAATTTCAAACGCTTTGGGTACCACTGTATCAAATTTTATAATATCGGCAATATCATAAACAAACGAGAGCGGTTTTCCGCTATGCACAAAACCAATAGCTGGTGCATAACCAGCTGCCAAAACCGCTGCTTCGGTAATACCATAAAGACAAGAAGTGGCAGCACTGATACATTGATTGACCGTATCGCCTTTTTGCCAATCTTTGGGATCATATTTACGTCCATGCCACTTAACACGATACTTTTTGGCTAGTAATGCATAAGTTGCACGTACACGAGCGCCTTCAACACCTCGTAATTGTTCAATAGAACGTCGGCTAGGAGCCGGCTCACCAAATCGCAGTTCAAACATTTTTTTGACAACTTTTAGACGAAGTTCATCATCCAAAGCTAATTTTGCTTGATAAAGTAATTTGTCCGAACGGGCTCCCCCAGGTTGACCTGTCGAATACATTCTGACGCCAGCCTCACCTACCCAGACTAACAGTGTCCCCACAGTTGCGGCTAATCTAACCGCTGCATGTGATACTCGTGTACCGGGTTCAAGCATGATACAAGCAATAGAACCAACGGGAATGTGGGTTCTAACGCCTGTTTTATCTATTAATACAAAAGCACCATCTAAAACATCAATTTGTCCATATTGTAGGAAGATCATTGATGTTCTATTTTTTAAAGGAATAGGATTCAGTGGAACATACACCATATCAAATATCCTATTGACAGTGTTTGATTAAAAATAGTCCACAGCCAAATCCTTTGCTTTTACCAATACCTTGATAAAGTGTAGCTAAAAATAGTTTTGGATCAGTAACAGTTAAAACCCCTTCAAAATCAACACTACTATAACTAATCGGTTCAAGTTCTGACTTTTTATTAAGCAGATGTTGGTTGTAACTGATAACATTACAGCAGACTGCTGAATGATCATTTTGTTGTAATGAAAATCCACGCTTTTCACTTTGCTTAATCAACCAATCTATGGCCGCTTGATATTGCTGAGCTTTGATCTCATTCGATGATAATCCCTGTTGTTTAGCCTGATACTTAGCGTTCATCATCACATCACAACGTTTTCCTTGTTTCATAACAACAGGATTGGCACGTAATAAAAAACTTAACTTCATCCCTGTTGTTAATTGCGGTGCATAAAGTTTTGTATCGACTTTAAATAATTCATGATTGGTAAGCGGTGCAACTTCAGATAAAAGATAAAACAGAGGTTTTTTAGTCTTTTGATCTTTATGAAATAAAAATGGACGTTTATTTTCATCAGGAAACAGTTGCCATAACCATTGATGCATAGCATATTCACCAGCAGACCACCATTTTTGTTGCATCACATAAGGAAGCCGCTCAAGTTTTAGCTCGACTTTCGAAAAATACATTTATTCGCTCCTTTTTAAGTGTCCTGTATATTGCTGACGATTGATAAATTGCCAACGCTTCCGATTAATGGGCTGATCTTGTCGAAGTTGTACTTTAATTACGTCAAAATGCGCTTCTTGATCAGGATGATCCCAATAATATTCGTTAGCATCACTATCAATTAAATCTTTAAGGATTGAATCACATTGGTGATATTGACGATAATGGTCATCAGCGAAGACAAAAGCATCATTAAGCTCACCTTCATAAATCACCGGCGCTAATGGCAATGACAATGGCGAGTTTTTCCTGCCCACATAAAGTGGAAAGACAGGCGTTAATAATGCCTGCTTTATCTGCTCTAAAGAATAAGGAGCGCCTTTTGTTTCGGTAATAACAATTTGATAATAGACATCGTTGTAATATTCACGATGAGTTACCAAAGTATTAAAATCTTCCTCATCAATCTTTTTAGAATTTTTGCTTTTAGAGATTGGAAATTGAACAGTATGAAAATCATACAACCAACTTCCTTTAACAATAAAAGGGCGAGAAGCAATAAAATAATGCTGATTGAAAGCATCAATACATTCATCATTACGCCGAATACCTAATGCTGCCGCCAAAAAACCTAATACAGCCGAGCGGGAAGGAATAATATTGCTGTGGCGAACTTCGCCAACAGCCGGTTCCCCCCACGATGTGAGCGGTGCATAAATCTGAAAAATAAGATGTTTTATCATCTTGACTGCTCCTTATTTTTCCGCAACAAACGTTAATGCAGCTGCAAGTGTCCCTTCTCCACTTTCAATATTGAGTTTGTAGCGATCATCCGCACATTGACCGTAAACTTGATCAAACTTATCCAATTGTTGCTCTAATCTTGTAATAGCATCATTCACCATATCTTGGCTACGGATAGGATTAAAATAAGCAACAGCAAGTGAACGTGGTTGCTGAGTACCTTTTTCAATCAATAAATAAGAGGCATAAGCACGTGATGCAAAGCTATTTTGCATGCCTGTTGGCGCCACTTTTATAGCGGATTCAGTTAATGCTTTTAGTGTCTTTTCAACCAATGCTTCATCACCATTTAAGTTATCAAGGAGTAGATCACGACTAATACAGATATAAGTATAGAACAGTGCCGAGGCAAATCCACGTTCGCCTAAGTGCCCTGAACTCGCATCTTTTCCTTTATCATTTAAATCATCAACAGCAGTAAAAAAATCATCTTCTATAGAAATTGCACTCACACTTAAAGCATGAGCAACTTGACAAGCAGCTTCAATGTTAAATTCTGTTTTACCCGCTAACATGCGACCAAATAGTGCAATATCAATGCTACTATTTTCTTGACGAGTTTTAATTAATTTATTCAATTCGTCTTGGGTAGGTTCTCTTTTCTGATTAATTAATAGTGCAACTAGTCTTTTTATTTCCTGTTGTTCATTATTACTAATATGAATAAGTTGATCCATATCGAAGTTTACTTTTGATTCTTCGGATTTTTTTTCCTTTTTTTCTGTTTTTTTATCAGTTTCATCATCTGAATTTTCTTTTTTATTTTTTTGAAAGTGTTCCCTTATTTTTATCGCACATGATTTTGCTAGCTCTTCTGATAATCCATTGTCTTTCATATGGTTATAAACCCATTCAGTAATAAATTTACGAGAACGAACACCTATATTTTCAGTTAGTGACTCAGTAAAAAAGTCTGATTTTCTCCAAGCACGCTTTAAACTCTGAGAAGAAATACGTAAACGTTCACTATTTCCCATTTTAGCTGTTTTCGGACGACCTAAATCATCACGATTTAAATTTGAAGGTGCATAAGCAGTTAATAAATGTAATTGTAAAAATGTACTCATAATAGTTATTCCTTAATTGATTTTTCGGTCGAATAGTAATCCATTGCCCAACGAACAGAATTACGTTTAAATGGTTCCATATTATTTAATAAATTTTTTTGACGATTATTTTTCTCTTTAACCCATAAAAAGATACTATCAGCAAGTGAAAAGAGATTTACACCACCATCACCACGCAATTTGACAGCACGAATTAAACGTCGGCAAAACTCTTCTTCTGTATCACTTGCAAGAAGTTGGTTAAAACGCAAAGAAGACATGATATTTCGTTCATTTTTTTTATTTTTCTCACTTAATTGAGATGCAAAAGAAGCATTTTCATTATTAGCTTTAACAAAAACGGCAACAGCAACAAAAATTGCAAGTGCTTGATGATGATTATCTGAAGCGATTAGAGAACTCTTTTCTTCAAATAACTGATTAGCTAACAACCAATAACCTTCTTTGAGCATTACTCCATTAGGTAAAGATGATCTTTTCAGCTCTGCACGTAACTTTAAACCATTGTATGCTTTACCAAAGAAATAACATTCTTGAACCTGTAACTTAGAAAACCATTTAATAATGATTGCTTTGTGATCATCATTAAGAATGAGGGTTTTTTTTATAAGATATTTTGACACGTTATTCTCCTTATACGTAATCAAAGTTATTTGCTAATTTTTAACTTTCTATTTTTCAATTTATTAAATTTATTGATTAAATTTTCTCTACCACTAATTTCTTTACAAACCACTTGATTAGGTTTTTTATCTTTTGAATAATTAAAAGACTGGTCAGGATCACCAAAAGCAGCTTTATCATAAACTTGGATAATATAATGTAATAATGTCTTAGCGAAATCAGCTAACAATGGTTGCCGACCACTAGGATTATCTTTTGATGTTATTAATTGTTTTACCAACTGATAAAATGGCAATTCTGTCTCTTTCCAGAAGGCAATATCAATTGAAGTTGACTGTTTATTGATTGCCGTCATCGCATTACGCAAAATCGGTAATGCATCTTTACTGAGTGCTAATGCTTTTGCAATTAACTCTTGTAAATCACTGTTAGGATCCGCCAAATCTGGGTAGACAGGGAATGTGTGTTCATACCAACAACGGGCTTTCATATTGTCGAAATCGTAACCAAAACACCATAAATGATAATGTTGTTTATCTTTAAAGTTTCGATCAAGATGAGTGGTAACCACTCTAGCCGAATGCATATCATCATTGGCACTTACCATACCTAACCAATCTCGATATACTAAGCCACCCGGTTGCCCTTTAATCGCAAGTTGCTCGCCGGTCTTTTTATTTGTGCGATAGGGCGTTAGTGGATGTAGCCAATGTTGATATTGAATGCCATAATTTTTAGTTTGATATTGGGTAATCAGTTGTGTCGAGGTTTCACCACAAATGTCACATTGCCCTTGCTCAGTTTGGTGAAAATCTAACTCAATTCGCCGAGGCATTCCCCAAAAAGCTTGACAGAAATTAGCTTGTTCAGGAAATAAACTTAAATTTTTTGGCTTTTCACTAGTTTTCGTTGCGGCTAACCAAGGAAAGACTGATGCATCAAACTGCTGCGGTCTTTCTTCGTCATCTAAAGGGATCACATTTAACCACAATTTTTTCCATAAAGGAGTCGGTTTATTCAGTTCAGGCATGATTAAAGTCGTGATAGGCCCTCCACCACGCAAACTTACCCGATGTCCTTGACCACCCGATGGGGCATTAGTTTGCAAAGTGAATAGCGTTATGACGGCGCAATGTGGGCACATCACTTTGACAAAACCACGTTTAACAAAGTGATCGGTGTTTTTTTTCAATGCATTCTCACCCGGAGCGTCAATTAATAAATTCGTTATAGGTATTTTCTTACCCTCCAATTTAGCAAAATCTTGCATAAAAGAGGGTTTTGTTGCGCCAAATTGCATAGCAGTTCTGACTTGTTCAAACGCTTCGGTTAGTTGTTGTAATGAAAAACCATTATTCCAATATTCTCGCCACTCTGAATTATCTTCGGGCGATAGTGTGGTTTGTAATAAACCAATAAGAAACTGGTAAGCCGCACCTTGAAAATCGGGTCTTAAATAAGCTAAATCTGAAATGGTTTCATCAACCAGTTGGCTGGGTTGAATTTTACTAAGGTGACCATCGAAATGAACAACCGGTATCCATTTTTCGTCTAATAAAGATAAAGTAGACAAATTTTACTCCTTGATTTCATGTATATAATCGGCGTCGTTAACTCACACCGATTATCTATTTAATTATAAATTATTACACCATTTAGATTATGATTTATTAATTTCAACACCAAATGAATATTTATGTTTTTCGTTTAAACCTATTGTTTTACTGAATACAAAAACTAAAGATATTTTTTTAAATTTTATTAATCGCATCATCCATCCTCAAATTGGAGTTAATGATTGAAAATATTAGTAATGCATGTATACTCAAGGAGCAGTAATCCATGGTGGTTACGTGCAATTCTAACCCATGTTGGCTAGCTTGTAACCAACCATGATCAATTTACCACAATAGAAAGAGACATTGCAACAAAAATAACAAGACGGATAGAAATATACTATATATGCAAATAAAAAAATTATTAATTTTGTATTTCTGTGATAAAATATTAACTGTTCCTTATAATAATAGGGTTAAACCAACGGATAGCAAAAACTATATTCAGTTCCCCACTATGGTGGGGATTTCCTATGTTAAAATCACCTAAATTTATTTAACCAAAAAATTACATTTTTTACGATAAATTAATATTAAAAATGTGATTCACTACAAATTTTTACAAAATTTGCATTTAATAGCTTGTATTATTTATTAATTTAATCTTTTCTTGCATGGCTTTCTAATAATTAAAATCACGCACATTATGTGCAACCTTAGAACGGTAAAATCTTTAACATTACTTATATTAAACTAGCGACATCAAGCCGGTTTGCCACTATAATTGCTTGTTAAAAGCTATTATGAAACTGATATAAAATGTAAAAGCTGGTAGATAAATCTAATGTTGAGAGAGTTATGAATCCTAAAAATAACACTAAATTTCCACTAAATAATCATCAAAATCCCCTAGACAATCCTCATCAGCTTGATAATGGGCAGGTAAAAACCAAGGTATCCTTGATTTTTTCGATCATTAGCAAAATAACGCCGTTTTCAATGTTATGGATCAGTTTTGTTTTAACTTATGGGGTTGTTTGTATGTACACGAATGCGGTTGGACAAGATGAGTTTTACCGCTTTATCTTCTTTTTACAAAAACCCGTTGTGGTTGCACTTAATTGTGTAGCACTCTTGTCGGCACTGTTACACAGCATAATATGGTTTATCAAAGTCCCTAAAGCATTATCATTAACGACTGATAATAAGCAAACTCAAGCTTGGTTACTCATCGCCTGTTTATGGATAATCACAATTGCCGTATCAGTGTTATTAATTAAATTGATATTAAGATGAGTGGTGTTTAAATCATGAAAATTCAAGAATCAGAAACTAAACGTTCGAATAATACTGTTATCAAAGGATTATATGCCTTAGGGGGTACGTGGGCAGCTGTTTTTGTTCCGGTTGTGATGATTATCATTGGATTGATTATTCCTTTTGGCGATGCCCAAACACGTTCCTATATTTTAAAATTAGTTAGCAGTGAACCGGGTAAAATCTTTTTGCTATTGATGATATGCTTACCCATTTGGTACGCATTACAACAAATTTTAACTATTTTGCACCAGTTTAATATTCATCCTAAACGTGAAAAACTGTTAACTTTTGGTTTGGCGCTGGCATGGACGATTCACGCTATTTTTATTTTGTTTGTCAGAACATAAAAATTTAAATTGAGATTAGCGTTATTAGATGATAACGCTAATAGTTTCAAGATTAATAATAAGTGATTTGTCTAACTATCTTTACTTGTTTATCTGGTTGAAGTTTATTTACTCTATTTGCTGAAAGCCAATCTTTTTTATCATTGACGGTGAGTAATTGAGTCAAATAGTTAGCTGACTTCTTACCGTCTGTAAAATTAGTAGATTGAATTGACGTTAAGCGATTATTTTCATATTGATAAGAAAAATCACTTTCATTGCTTAAACCATTACTAAATTGAGTCACTACTTTTGCGAGTTTTTGATCTTGATATTCATACGTAAATAATGAAACACCATTCAAATCATTACCAGTATAGTTACCCTGCTCATCCGTTTCTTTAAGTTGCCAGTGCACATTTTTATTAACCAAACAATGATTGGTATCATATTGATAACTATCATTTTGAATAAAAATAAAATCAACCGCTTTTTTAACTTGATGAGACTGAATAATTTTACCGTCTTTATCAGTCGTAAACTGAGTTATACTGTTAGTTTTATCTTCAAAATCTTCGATAATATTTTCCCAACCTGTATTTATTTTTTGGAGATGTTCAGAATATAATCGTTTATTTTGAGCAGAATACAGCTCATAATGACTTAACGTAATTAGTCCGTTTGGATCATATTCTAATGAATGATTGGCATTCGTTTCATTCTCCTGCATACCTATTTTTTGGGTCGTTGTCGTTCTGATTTCTTGCTTTATTCCCGTTGCTGGTGTATCAAGATAATCATAAAGTTGGAAGATATGATTATTGGCTTCAACTTGATTTTGAGTAATATCATCACGACAATTCAGCGCTATGACATTAGTTGAAAACAATATGGATAATGGTGCGATAAAAAAAGGTAGTCTTCGTTTTTGCATAATTTATTGATAATGTTTATTTAAGATAATTTTTAAAAATGCGTATTAATGCGTTAATTTTTATTATTACTCTTTTCGCATCAACAACGCGTCTGCCCAATTGATTTGATTTTTTAGTTTTTTATTTTCTTTTTCTTCTTGCTCATTGATTTTATCTGAATAAATCAGTGTTTTATTTTTTGCTTTTAGCTTCATCGGTTTATCGAAAAAAGATAACAAGGTTTTTGTATATTCATTTTCAGGTTCAGAAAAGACTTTTTCACACAATCCTTGTTCGACAATTTTTCCTTCTTTCATAACAACAACATGATGACACATAGTATAAATTACGCTTAAATCATGGCTGATAAAAAGATAACTCAGTTGATACTTTTGTTGCAATGATTTAAGTAAATGGATAATTTGTTGCTGAATTGTATGATCTAAAGATGAGGTTGGCTCATCTAAGATGAGTAATTCTGGTCGTAAAATCAATGCTCTGGCAATAGCAATGCGCTGACGTTGCCCTCCTGAAAACTCTGTTGGATAGCGAAAACGCATAGCTGGATCAAGACCAACTTCAAGCATGATATCAATCACAGCTTGTTCACGTTCAGATTTACTTAGTTTTTTATGGGTTAACAATCCTTCACTAATAATCTGCTCAACATTAAAACGAGGGTTAAGCGATGAAAAAGGATCTTGAAACACCACTTGAATACGACTACGGAACGGGAGTAATTTTTTAGCGGTTAAATGATCAATATGGTGACCATCAAATAAAATATCGCCGTCAGATTTTATTAACCGAAGTATCGCCATTGCCGTTGTGCTTTTACCTGAGCCTGATTCACCAACCAGCCCCACGGTTTCACCTTGATGTATGACAAAACCGACATTATCAACAATTTTTTTCTTTTTACTGCTAAATAAGCGTTTTTGCGTTGTCACCTCAACATTTAAATGATTAACACTAAGCAGTATCCCCGGTGTTTCAGGTAAAACGATAGGTTCACCACTTGGTTCAGAGTTTAATAATGTTTGAGTATATGGATGTTGCGGACGTAAAAAGATACGTTGTTTATTATTATATTCAACGATTTGACCTTGTTGCATTACCGCCACTTTATCCGCTAATTTTTTTACAATACTTAGATTATGCGAAATAAATAGCATACTCATATTCAGTTCTGTTTTTAACTCTTTCAGTAACTGAATAATTTGCGCCTGTACAGAAACGTCTAAAGCCGTCGTTGGTTCATCAGCAATTAATAGTTTAGGATGTGTTAATATTGCCATAGCAATCATAACTCGTTGCCTTTCTCCTCCTGATAATTGATGAGGATAAGCTGACAATTTATTTTTAGGCTCTTTGATTCCAACCCGATCGAGATATTGCAATATTTCGCTTCTGGCCTCGTTACGTCGCATGCCTCGATGCAATGATAAAACTTCATAAAGCTGCTTTTCAACAGTATGCAATGGGTTAAGTGATACCATTGGTTCTTGAAAGATCATACTGATTTGATTACCTCGTACTTTACGAAGTGATTTTTCGCTGGCATGCAGTAATGAGTTTCCTTCAAACAAAATGTCCCCAGTTGGGTAAATCACTTGTTCGTTACGCAATAAGCGTAGAATTGACAGTGCCGTCACACTTTTACCCGATCCTGATTCCCCAACTAATGCAAGTGTCTCTTGTTCATGAATATCAAAACTGATATGACTGACCACTTGCGAAGTGAGATGAGCTTGTCTTTTGAATGCAATACTTAAATCTTGTACAGATAATAAAGGTAAACTCATTGATACACTCCTTTGTTTGGATCGAATGCATCCCTTACGGCTTCACCAATAAAAATCAGAAGGGAAAGCAACGTTGCAATAATTAGAAAAGCGCTAATGCCAAGCCATGGTGCTTGCAAATTATTTTTGCCTTGTAGTAATAAACGGCCTAACGATGGTGAATCAATCGGTAAACCAAAGCCTAAAAAATCAAGCGATGTTAATGTGGTAATTGAGCCACAAAGAATAAACGGTAAATAGGTTAAAGTTGCCACCATGGCATTAGGTAAAATATGACGAAACATAATTTTATAATTTCTAACGCCCATTGCTTTTGCTGCACGGATATAATCAAAATTACGTGTACGTAAAAATTCTGTTCTTACTATGCCAGCTAATGCCATCCAACCGAACAAAACAGTAATACCTAGTAACCACCAAAAATTAAGCGGTAAAATGCTTGCGAGAAGAATAATGACAAATAGGACAGGTAATCCGCTCCAAATTTCGATGAAACGTTGCCCAATCATATCGACTTTACCACCATAATATCCCTGTATAGCCCCAATGATGATGCCGATAATCGAGGTAAAAAGTGTTAAAAGAATAGCAAAAAACATCGATATGCGAAAACCATATAAAATATTGGCTAGAACATCAAAACCTGCATCTGTTGTCCCTAGCCAATGCAATGCAGAAGGTGGCGTCGGAAAGGTACTATTAGTATCGTAAATTAATGTATTATAGGTATAACGAAAAGGTGGCCATAACATCCAACCGTTTTGTTCTATTTTTTCTTGTATTTGAGGATCTAAAAAGTTAGTTTGCGTTTCAAACTGTCCACCAAATTCAGTTTCAGGATAAAAATGAAAAATAGGTGAATAATAGTTATTCTGGTATTTAATAAAAATTGGTCTGTCATTAACGATAAAATCTGAAAATAAACTAATAACAAAAAAAATCAAAAATAGCCAAAGCGAATAATAACCACGACGATTATGTTTAAATCGTTGCCAACGTTGTTGATTAATAGAATAGTGAGTGGTCATTAATTACGAGCCTCAAAGTCAATACGTGGATCAATCACCATGTAAGATAGATCACATAACAATTTAGTGATGAGTCCAATTAAGGTAAATATATAAAGTGAACCAAAAATTACCGGATAGTCACGTTGTATAATCGCTTCGTAGCCTAATAATCCTAGACCATTAAGCGAAAAGATAATCTCTATTAACAACGAACCGGTAAATAAAATGCCAACAAATGCAGCAGGAAAGCCTGAAACAATCAGTAAAGTCGCATTACGAAAAACATGCTTATATAAAATTTGTCTTTCGCTTAAGCCTTTAGCACGCGCAGTAATAACATACTGTTTTCGAATTTCATCTAAAAATAGATTTTTAGTTAACATCGTCAACGAAGCAAAACCGCTGATCACCATAGCAATGGTTGGCAAACAGATATGCCAAGCATAATCCTTTACTTTTCCCCAAAAATCGAGTTGGTCAAAATTATTTGAGATCAATCCTCGAAGCGGAAAAATATCCCAATAACTGCCACCGGCGAACAATACAATTAATAAAACAGCTAGTAAAAAAGCAGGTATTGCATAACCAATGATAATTAACATACTTGACCAAAAATCGAATGCAGAACCATCTTTAACCGCCTTACGAATACCTAAAGGGATAGAAATCATATAAACGATTAACGTACTCCAAAGCCCTAAAGAAATCGAAACAGGCAAGCTTTTAGCAATCAATCCTAAAACCGATTCACTTTTAAAAAAACTATTACCAAAGTCAAAGGAAAGATAATTTTTGAGCGTATCAATGTAACGTTCAAAAAGGGGTTTATCAAAGCCAAATTGTTTTTCAATCATCGCCACAACTTGGGGATCAAGTCCTCGAGCACCACGATAATTTGACTCATTTTTTTGATGCAGCGAAGATGATGCAGTGTTTTCACCACCGGGTAACAAACTTTGTCCACTATTGGCATCGTTTTCTATCATCGCTAAGGCTTGATCAACTGGGCCACCTGGAGCTACTTGTACAATAAAAAAATTGATCGTTAAAATAACAAACAGTGTTGGAATAATGAATATCAATCGACGAATTAGATAATTGAGCATATCAATGTTCCTTATTCTTATATAAATTAGCTGCTTTATCAGCATCATACCACCAACTATCCACGCCTATTGCATAAGGGGGTTGGATGTCTGGTTGCCCAAATTTATTCCAGTAAGCATAAAATGTTTGGCTATTATACCACATGGGGATCATGGGGTATTCTTGAGTAAGAATACGATCAAGCGCTCGTCCTAGTGGGATTAATGCTTCTTGATTATCGACATTCTTGGTGATTTCGGCGATGATACCGTCAATGGCTTGATTATGTAAACCTGATCCATTCCATGACGAATTAAGATATTCACTCCCCCAAAGAATCATCAGATCTGACGTTGGATAATTCACTGCCCCATAATTACGAGCCATCATATCATAATCACGTTCACGCATACGGCGTAAGTGTTGAGCCGAATCTAACAACGTAATTTTCATATTAATACCTAATTTTGCTAAGCTTTGCTGAAATGGAATAGCATATTTAATATCTTCACCAAGGTAAGCAATAAGTTCAAATTCAAACGGTTGCTTAGTTTTTGCATTGACAAGCACGCCATTTTCAATTTTCCAGCCAGCTTGATTGAGTAATTGGGCTGCTTTTAATAAATTTTCACGATTAAAACCCTGACCATCACTTTTAGGCAATGAATAAGCATCATCAAAAGCACGTTCAGGGATAATATCTTTATAGATATTCAGCCATTTTAGCTCCTGTTCGGTAGGGGTTCCTTTTGCAGCATAAATTGTATTTTCAAAAAAACTGGTCGGTCTTTTATAACTGTTATAGTAATAAGCACGATTTAACCATTCAAAATCGAATGCTAACGTAATCGCTTCACGAACTTTAATATCTTTAAACAGATCTTTTTGTAAATTAAAGGCTAACCATCTGGTGTCGGTTGCAGTTTTTATCGGCTTTTCCTGCTTGATGATATCGTTTGTGTCAAAATAATGACCTTGATATTGCGTAAACCAATTTTTAGGTTGGGACTCACCCCGAAAATCATATTCACCGGCCTTAAAGGCTTCTAATGCAATACTGCTATCCATATAATATTCTATGCGTTTTTCATCAAAATTATCTAAACCTCGATTAACGGGTAAATCTTTCGCCCAATAATGAGGATTACGGCGATAAATCACGTATTGCCCCATTTTATAATCACTAATAAAATAAGGCCCACTCCCAACCGGTGGGGTCGTTAAGGGTTCTGAAAAATTATGATGTTGCCAAAAATGTTTTGGAATAACGCGCATATTGCCGACAAATGAAAGTAATTTTTCACGATCGGATTTTGGCAATTCAATACGAACTCGATAAGTATCTAAGGCCTTAACCGTCACGCCTTGATTATAGACTTTATATTGAGGCACACCTTCAGTCATAAATTTATTAAAGGTGAATTCCACATCTTCAGCAGTGATTGGCTGATCATCTTGAAAACGCGCATTAGGATTAATTAAAACTTCAGCCCAACGATAACTATCAGAATAAGTAATCGACGTTGCTATCAATGGATAAAAACTGGTGATATCATCTGCAGTATTCGTAAAAAGGGTATCATATAGTGCACCTGAATTTTTTTCGGGCTCACCACGACTGGCATAGCGATTGAAATTATCAAAGGAACCAATCTCAGCTAGTTTAATAATTCCACCTTTTGGCGCATTTGGATTCACATATTCTAAATGTTCAAAATTGTCAGGATATTTAGGTTCGCCTAATAACGAAAAAATAGTTTTATGATAAATCTGTTCGCTCGTTTGAATGACGTTACGCACTGCCATTTGCTGACGACTATCCGAAGACTGCTCAACAGCTTGTGACGCTTGTTGCGTTGTTTTGTCTTCTGTTTGATTGGCATTAACAGATTGAGGAATAATGACAAATCCACTCATACAACAAGCAATGAGTACTGATTTTATTTTGGGTTTGATTTGACGAATCATCCTAATTTAATTCCTGTTTTAATCAATTTTAAATTTATTTGTTAGCGCAAAATTTTATTGTCATCGATAATGACTAAAATTATTTACCCTCATTAGTTAAAATATTCTATTTTGCCAAACTTCAATTAAGTGAGCAAAATCTAAATATTAGCACTAAATTCACCCAGTACAACCACCATTATAATCTGACTAATTAATTAATCATCAAAAAAGTTTAACATTTACTTTATGTTTCAGTATAAAAGATTTTGTTTCATTTTTATACTAAACAGTATTATATTAACAAACTAAATTTTTCGAAATTTAATGAAAATTATTAAGTTAAATAAGCATAAATAATAAAACGGACAAAACAGTAGCAAAACAATCAAGGAATACATTTAGTGACTCAGCCATTTTATCAATATTGGGGCAAATGCCATCAAAGTTCTGACAACAGTAGTTATCACTTACTTGCTTACCATAATTTAGATGTCGCTGCATGTGGTTATCAAATAGTTAAACAAAATTTATTTAATTCATCACAATTATTTGAACAAATTGGCTTTTCTGCAAAAGATGTCGATCAAGCAGCGCTTTGGTTTGCTTATTTTTTGGCTTGGCATGATATTGGTAAATTTGCGAATGGATTCCAAGCATTATTTAAACACAATCATCCACAGCTTGTCAGCGTCGATCCATCTAAAAGCTATTATTCCAGACATGATTCGCTTGGTTTTTGGTTATGGAATAAATCACTTAAACACCAACCAAATGTTAAGCTTGAACAACATAGTGAAGATATTGATGATTTATTTGACACATGGCTGCTTATTATGACGGGACATCATGGCAAGCCACCAGAACGAGGTGCAGATGGCAATTTATCATTTAATGAACAAGATAAACAAGCGGCTTTAGACTATATTATCGCACTGAATCAATTGTTTATTGTCGATAACAATTTAGCACACTATCCTTGTCATTTTTTTGATAAAAATTATCATAAAAAATTAAAACAAATAAGTTGGTTAATTGCGGGTTTAACCGTAATTAGTGATTGGCTTGGTTCAAATGAACAATTTTTTCCGTTTTGTTCACAGCCCATGCCACTTGATGAATATTGGCACAATCATGCGATGTTGAAAGCAGAAAAAGCCATTGCCACTTTACCAACAGCATCGCCAATCACCCCTTTTAGTGATATTAAAAATTTGTTTCCTTTCATTGAAAAACCAACACCACTACAGCAACAAGCGTTAACCTGTCAACTTTCTGATAATGGTGCAGAGCTTTTTATTATGGAGGATGTGACGGGTGCAGGAAAAACGGAAGCGTCAATGATTTTAGCACATCGGCTTATGACAGCTAAAAAAGCACAGGGTATCTATATTGGCTTACCAACGCAAGCAACAGCTAATGCTATTTATCAGCGTACCGCTCAAGTCTACGAACAATTATATCAAGCTGATAGCCATCCTTCGCTGGTACTGGCTCATGGGTCTAGCTATATGAATCCGCATTTTACTCAAACAATTTTAAATCACGATGAAATTAGCCAGCAAAAATACCCTAAAGGTGAACAATCGGTGAGTGGAGAATGTAATGAATGGTTTGTTGATACTCGAAAAAAATCGTTATTAGCTGAAGTTGGGGTTGGCACGTTAGATCAAGCGTTAATGGCAATTATGCCTTTCAAACATCAATCGTTACGTTTATTAGGATTACGCCATAAATTACTGATATTAGACGAAGTTCATGCTTATGACAGTTACATGGTAAAACTACTCGAAAACCTATTACATTACCATGCGTTACAAGGTGGCAGTGCTATTATTTTGACAGCAACATTACCTTTATTTCTGCGTCAAAAACTACTCGATGCCTTTTATAAAGGCTTAACTGGCAACAAACAAGTTTTAGAATTAGAACAGTCATTACCTTTTCCACTTATGACACAGCTTAATCATAACGGCTTAGTTAAACAAGCGATTGAAACCCGACAAGAAGTTAAACGCCAAGTAAATATCGAATGGATTAACAATATTGAAGCAGGTATAGACAAAATCAGCAAAGCAATACAACAAGGTAAAATTATTTGCTGGATCAAAAACAGTGTACAAGATGCAATTAGTCTATATCAACAAATTCAACTCAATTTACAACTGGATCATACACAAATCCTACTTTTTCATAGCCGTTTTGCGTATTGTGACCGTTTGGAAATTGAAGAAAAAACATTACAATGGGCTGGAAAAACATCGAATCATCAAATTCGTGCAGGAAAAGTCATTATAGCAACACAAGTGATTGAACAATCCTTGGATCTTGATTTTGATGAAATGATCAGCGATATTGCCCCGATAGATTTATTGATACAACGAGCTGGACGTTTACAACGCCATATTCGTGACAAACAGGGTAATATCAAGCCATATGATGTAAAAAATCAATCGCTAGATGAACGCCATCCCCCTACCCTAACCGTGCTTGCCCCAGATTGGCAAGCTGAACCTAACGCGAATTGGCTTGACGATCCAGCCTTTCGAAATACCAGTTATGTTTACGCTAATCCAGCTCATTTATGGTATACCCAAAAAATACTATCCGAGCAAGGTTGCATCAAAATGCCGGATGATGCAAGGCAATTAATTGAATCCGTTTATGAACAAGATCCTGTACCACCAGCAGGATTACAAAAAGACTATTATGGTGCTCAAGGGGCTAATTTAAGTAAATCGTCAATTGCCAATCAAAGCGTATTAGATTTGAATGCAGGTTATAAGCGTGATTTAACAAATGGATGGGATAGCGAAGTCGAAGTAGTGACTCGTTTATCAGAAGATAGCGTTGATATCTATTTAGCTTATCAACAAAATGGAAAAGTTATTCCTTACTGTGGTAATGCCGAATATGCCTGGGAGCAAAGTCGAATTTCGCTAAGACGTGCCAAATGGGAAAAAATCAAAAATCAGATCCCTCAACTTGATCAAACGAGTTTAGAAAAACTCAGACAACAAATACATAGACCAACAGCGATAATTGTTTTACTCAATGAAAAATCGGAATTTTATTCTAAAGAATTGGGGTTTATCTAGGAAAAATTTTTATTCGATAACGGTACTTATTCATTATTTACGTTTTTTTTGATAACTATCTGTTTACTGATCAAAATAGGTAAAAAGGAAGAATGTATTAATTGTTTAATTTTTTTAGCGATAGGATTCGTAGGATATTTTAGGATTATGGTTTTAAAATTTATTTTATGTAAACCTTTTCATGATAGCTTTTAAACTACCCATTGCTGGTCATGAGTATTTTTATGTGTATAAGAAGCGACTAAAATCAGTTACGATATTGTTTGATGCAATAGATGATATTTTGTGTGTAAAAAAGATTGTTAATTGAATGTTTGATACCATTAATCATAAATTTCACTGTTATTTTAACCAACAAAGTTAATCCTTACTTTTAAGGATTAACTTTTTAGTTTTAGTTAACAGTCATTATCAATTTTTGGTTGTTTAAATTGAAAGTTTGCTGTTTATATTTTCATGTCAGAAATCAGTTCTGAATTAGCTTAATTTTCATCTTTCCAACATTTTTTGGTAATTGGGTAATGTTTAAAATAACCATAACCAAAATTTATTTTTTCCATATGCCCTTTATTTCCTTGACTCTTCCATGCATCATATTCTTTTTTCGGATTTTTTCCTCTAATTATTATCGCACTGTAACCTCGTCGCCAATCTTTGTTTGAGTAATAGGTTCCATCACAATGATAAGTAGGTAGTTTGATATCAGAATAGGCATGGTTGGCTAATGCTTCACAGTAATCTGGTAATTTTGCAATGGTTCTTATACTATCCCCTTTTTTATCTTGCAAGTTGTTTAATTCGTCAGCTGTACAATCTGTTTTTTGGTTTGGAATAATATCGTTGACTAGGTTATTTAAATTTTGGTCATCATTATCAACCGGACACATTGCTAAAAAAGATTTTCTTGCTGTTAGCGTTTTTGTCCAATTGAAAATTCCTCTGGTAATTACTTTTATTGAGAAGAATTTTTTAAGATAAGATGTACATTCACTCGGTCTTGTTACTGAAGATAAACATAAAATAACACCACAAGCTATTGCTTGGTCATTAGAAAGATCTTTTTGGTTTATATTAAATCGATTTTTTTTGTCATTAGTAAAATGAGTCAGGTTATCTGATATTCCCACGTTTTCGCGATAGTCTATATCGTTTGTGTTAGCAGGACTTGAGCTTGTAACTATTTTTGATTCTTTAGTTTCGGCAAGCCTATCGATTATACTTCTGTCATCTTCTTTTAAAGATGGGTTGTTTTTTTCAATGAGTTGTATTTTCTCTTTTAGATCGCTAGCTTTGAGCTGATCTGTTGGCGATATATGTTCTTTTGACATAATTGTTTTATATTCAAACCGGTATCTATCTAAGTCTTCTTTTTCATCAGCAAAACTGTTTAATGAAAAAAAAGCAGTCAATATGATAATTGTCTTGAAATAGTTTATTTTTTTCATAATATTACCTGCTTTTATAGTAATTGAATGTTATCAATTTTGTTTTTTGATATACATTTGTGTTTCATTGTTTTGTTCATTGAATAACATCTTTTAATACGCTTATTATTCGTTATTTTTAGATGTTATCGCTGGTTTTATTTAGTTTTATTATTTTATTGTTTTCCTATTCCCATGTTATTTTTTAATAACATATGTTTTACATTTTATTTTGATTTTACAATCTTATCCCCCTGTTTTCCTGAAAATATAAATGTGACAAATTCATTTTTATCAACCATTTCTTCTGTTACAAATTGGCATTTAATCCCTATTTTTCTGAAATAATTTTCATAGAGATAAATATTTTTTTTGTTGCCAATTATTTTTATTGAATCGGCATGAGTTGCTAAAAAAATGACAGTTATTTTGTCTGACTCTTTAATTGGCGCGCCTACTACAGTATAAATCACTGATTTATCTTTAAAGTCTTTGATAATTTGTTCATTAGGTGATAGTCGACTTGTCGGATATCGAAATAGTTGATCTTGATATACAGATTTATAGTTGTCACTATTCAATTTAGGTGGTTTAGGTGGAGTTGAACAACCTGTTAGGTATCCTATTAATATAATTAATAACCCTTTAATTAAATAACTTTTCATAATCGACATCCTTAAAATAGACTTCTGTAATTTTTCTTGAACCAGAAAAAGCTGACATTTGAATGACTACATCAATTGATAACCCTATCATTTTAGCAACAGTTTTATCACTTAATCCTACGGCTTTAGGATTTTCCATTACATTAGTCACCATTTTTTGAAAAGTCATTTCAACTGTAGGTGAATGATAAGAACATAGTGTTCCATTGTGGCCACTACCAATTACTTTGATGAGATCTAAGGCGACTTGATCTCGTATTTCAGCCAGTAGAATTCTGGTTGGTTTTAATCGTAAACATGCTTTTAATAATTTTGATGGCGTTACCGGATCTTCTTCTTTGTATTGGCTATCATAGAAAAGTTGGGCATAGTTACCATGATTAAAAAAGGCTAACTCTTCTGTATCTTCGATAGATATTAACCGTGCATTTAATGGTATAAACTCCATTAAGCTTTTCATAAAGGTCGTTTTTCCCGATCCTGTTTCACCACAAAAAATGATGTTTTTACCTACAGCTACGGCTTTTTTTATAAAATCGACGAAATTTCTGCTAAGATAAAGTTCTTTTAACTCTTCATCATCTCTACTTTTATCACCAAATGCTTTGATATCATTAAATAAACCTTGTTCAACATACTTTTGATACGGTACATTGGTTTTATGATTTTTTCGGATATCTACAATTAAGTTTTTAGATGCGGGTGCATAAACTAATTGTATTCTTTCACCACTGATTAATGTCCCACTTAAAAAGGGGTTAGTTTCACCTAATTTTGTATTATTGTAATTTGCCGCGGTCGTCGCAAAAGATTGTAAAAGTGAACCTGGTTTTTTTATATCGTTTTCAATCGATTCTTTTTTTATCCATTCATCGTCGGTTGTTTCAACCCACAATGCACCATCAGGATTGACACAAATTTCTTTTATTTTCGGATCTGATAGGTATTTTCCAAATAAAACTTCTGTATTTTCCCAAAAAATAGTATTCATCATTTTCTGTACTCTAATTTATAAACATCACTAAAATCAATATCTTGGTTAGTGTAAATACCAACACTATCACCATGATTACGATATATTGTTGGTGGAATATCAACATTTTTCTCAATTATCGATTTAGCAACATCCGTTCCACCTTGAGTGGTATTATTTAAATCAGTAAAAGTGTGTTCTTTTTGTAATCGTGATGCAGCAGCACTTGACAGATCACTCATCAAAGAAACTAACACAGCATTACCAAAACGAGTCCAAAAATGATTATCAACCCAACCACTAATACCTTGGCCACCTAATACATCACTCGCCCCTGAATCAATTCTTATTATTAAATTATTGGGTGTTCTGATCTCTTCCCATAAAACAAACACTCTATCGTCACCTTGATTAACACTGGCTCGTCTGAAGGCTCCATTAACTATTGAACCTTTTTCTATGAGTAAGGTCGTGCCATTTGCCGAATAAACATCATCACTGATAATGCATCCAACATCACCACTAATTTGGCTAATCAATGCTGTCCTTAATGAGCATTTAATAAATGTTCCCCTGTAAATTGATAAATTAGGGTTAAGTTTTAATACTTCCGCCTTAACAATCTTGGTACCTTGTTTGTTTTTTTCGTTATCGACAGAACTTTGTTGTTGAGGTATTGGTTGAACTATTGGTTGAGTTTCTTGTTGTTTTACATCTTTATCATCACCTTTAGCTAATCCAAAACGCCCTTTTATAATTACGGGTTTTGACTCTACTTCAACTTCATTTGGGATTGGATTTTCTGGATCAACACCATTTTCTGGATCATTCGGGGGTACAAGATTATCAGGATTTCTAGTATTTCTTGTAATATTAAATGATCTATTATCAACAGTAACAACTTCGGGTTCTCCTTCATGTCTATCTGCTGTTAATGATGTTTTGAGCGATAAGATTCCCTTTGCTAACATAAATAACACAATAGCGATAACAATCATCAACATGAAAATTGTTTTAAATGATATTCCTTTTGATTTTTTCTCATTTTTCAATTCATCAGCGATATTCGATTTCAAATTTTCTTCATTTGACTCCATATTATTTTGATTGACACTCATTTTCTATCCTTACTGGTTGATCACTCTGATTACATTATCGCTTATTGTTGTTTTATATTCTGGTTTATAGGTTCCGTAAGACTGATTAAAAATCCCAACAACCTTGTTACCATTTCTTAAAATTAATTTTTCTGCCACTTTATGAACCACTAACGTTCGGTAATTATTTAATACATCGGCTCGCATATTGTAGGTGAGCATTTCTTCTGATTTATTTTTATTCACCAAAAATACACTTGGGATCTCTTTTTCATTGGAAAACCCTAAAAAGGTTAGTATGCCATCATCATAAACAAAATCCGGTACAATACTTTCACTTCCTTTATTAACAGATTTGTAATAATTCCAGTTCACAGGTGTACTTAACTTTCCTAATGATTTTGTTATAAGTTGTTTATTTTTCTCTTCTTGATATATTTTTGCTTTTCTTATATTTTCATTTTTTATGGCTAAGGCTCTATCTTTCGGATAATTAAAGCGTACAATGAATGAATTATTATCTTGTTTTTCATCTATCATTAATTGGAATGAGTATTCCCTTTTATCGGTAATCACAATTAAATTGGTATTCCAATCTGGTGATGATGGTTTATAAAATGTCCCTTCCCCATTGTCGATAGGTTTGGGCATTATGATTAAATAATTATTTTGTATTTTATGTTGCCAACCCTCTTCAAAACCGGTGGTTACATATTGTATGTATTCATTATCTGAAAATTTTATGGTTGTGGTGTAACCATCTACCGCAATGATTTTAGTTACATCATCATTATTATAGTCAAGCTCTCGAACACGATAATCAAAATTAGATTTTGGGGGATCGGTTTCGGAATATGCATTAAACGTGATTAATACTATTAAAAATGTAATCAGCTTTTTCATTAAAATTACCTATTTTCTGTATCGACGGTGTAAGATAATATTTGAAATCCTAACGGATTGGACGTTCTATGATTTAACGCTAGTGATAAATTTGGTTTATAGTCATATGCTATGGTAGCAAAAATTCTTTTGCTCACTCTTTCATTGTTAGCAAGGTTTACCCTTGTCAATTCTGCCCGTGCAATTGCAGTCTTCGTGTTAGTCTCTCCTTCACTTACCCCTAAATTTATAGACAAAATTTTTACTTCGATAGCATAACCATCCCCATACAATTTGTAGGGTGCATTATCTGCGTTAAATAAGCCGATGTACTGCCGATTAACATTTGCTGATCCATATAATTGCACTCTTTCATAATCTTGTTGAAGAGTTTCATAAACATATTTTTCACGTAATTCAATATAATGAGCTATCCAAAATCGATCGAGTGCTTCATCCGGCGTAAAGGATTGATCCGTTAAGGATGGAATAATATCAGTATAGCCTGTATTGCTATCGACTCGAATAACATAGGGTTGAGTCTCTTTCAATGGTAATAAAAATGCAAATGACCCCGTTAACACTAGCGAATATAAGATAAAAATACTTGCTACTATCCATGCTAATTTTTTGGATTTTTCCTGATTCTGGATAATATTTTTTTCGAAAGTTAGACTTTCTTTTGTAAGTTCATCTATAACATGTATACTTTTTTTGTCTGACATTTACTTCGCCTTTATATTTTCTATTAGTTGATAAGTAATAATGTCACTATTTACTGCTTGTAATTGGTTATTTTCAAGAGGAACAGTATTTTTTCTTTTAACACAGCCTACCACTAACGTTAAAAATAATAGAGAAATTATAATTATTTTCATTTTTTTTCCATGTTTAATTATTTTTTGAATCATAATGCTGCTACCTTAGATGCGACATTGGCTGTAGTTTTAACTGTGTTAACAGCTCCATCCCATGCATTCAGAATTGAACCACATGTAAACCCTGTAAATGCTTGAGCTAACTTTTTTACTTCTGACATAACATAATAAAAGAAAATGGCAAAGAATAAACATGCAGCACAAATTACTCGGTATGATTGGGGATACTTACCTATGGAATCGCAAAGTGTTTTTAAAAATCCTGACATTAATGACATCATTAATCCAGATAATACCATTGTAATTATAGCCCCGACTACTGCAGACAGCCATCCTTCAAACACTTTTTTGGTATTTTCAAATGATAACGACAAAATTGCCAGTGGTGTAAAGAGCAAAGCAAACGCCAAAATAATTTCAGATGTTAATAATGCAAAAAGACAACTTCCTGCCATAATGAAGAAACATGCCCAGAAACTTACTGCAATAAAAGGACGTTCAAACATAAATGCTTTTTTAATGATCGGTTCTATGGCATTATTAAACTTATCTGTTTGACTATCTAGTTGTGCAATTGCTCCTCCCTTTTCTACTAAAACACCTTTAACTTCTTTTATTATGTCTAGAACTGTTTTTATCCACCCATCAGCATCAAAAGCAATACTCGTTACAATAGAGATTATTAATATTTTATGAATGTGTTCTCCAAGCCTGAAAGGCCTACTCCCCAGCGCAATTTCAATACTTTTATAGGTTACCCATAACAACATGATACTTCCGAATATTTCACTGATTGCACTCACCAATTCCGTAATTTTGGGGGCGGTAACTGCTGCAAGCGACTTATCAACAAACTTCTGAAGTGTAGTAAATACTCCTGCCATTTTTAATTTTCTCCAACCCTATAAGACTATTTTATAATGTAATATTAGCCTATTAGGCATTCCCCAAAAATCTTAAAATATTATCAATATATGTATTGTTAACAACGCAAATAAGCTAAATAATTGAAGAAGACCTAATTATTTTTTTAAACTTTTTTAAAAACCATCAAAACTAACATTACGATTGTTTCTATCTAACTCATCCTGAAAGAACTGAAATGTTGGTGTAGTCGGTCGTAATTCTATTTCATCGATAATTTGCTCTCTTTGCTTATTTATCAATTCTTGATTAGATTCATATTGTTTTTGTGTAAGTGCTAGTTTTCGATCTAATAATGCTAATTGGTTGTTATATAATGTGATTTGATTATTGATATCTGTACTGTTTTTAATATTTTTAGATTGTGCGACTTCATCGGCTAGTTTTCCTATTTTTTCCGAAATGACATTTATTTGTTCATTAACTTTTTCCATTGCAATATAGTTAGCCGCTAAGTTCAAATTTTCCGATTTACAAAGATTAATCAGCTCTTTAATGTTATTTCCACATCGACCATTAATATCTAATTTTGATGCTAATGCATTAGATTCTTGTGAAAATTTTCCGCTAATTATTGCGTTATAGTCAGGCATAATTTTATCAATGGCATTAATATCTTTAAGTAAGCTTTTAACATTAAAATTTCGAACTTGATCTTCGATACCTCTTAAAGTACCCAGTTGTTCCTGACCTAAAGTAAGATTACTATTATGAAAACTGTTTGTTGATTGCCATTGTTGTAGTTTTTCTTGCCACTCATTGAGTGCTCTTATACTGGCAGCACCATCAAATACAGGAACACCTCCAGATAATGCGTTATAAGATATAAAGCATAAACTTAACATTAATAATTTTGTTTTTTTCATTGTTTCCTCTCCCTTTATTGATTTATATTTTCAGCTTGTAATAAATGACCTAATTTTTTAATCCAGATTTGAGGGTCATCTGTTTCTGCTATTAGTTTATCGGCGACTGCTCGTTCTGATGAACCAATGCTCAATATACGTAAATTCTCACCTAGGCAACCTAAATTTAATCGACAAACGATACTTTCAGGTTTTCCGGTATCGACACTGGTTTTTTTCACTAAAAATTCTCTATCTGCTTTTTTCAAAGTCTTTAGCAATTGAAACTCTTTTTCAGTAAATTTTAGACGTTCAATAAAATAATCTTCCCGATATACTTTTTCTGGCATAACTATTTTAGTTTCTGTCTGTGTTAGTAGTACTTTGTATGTTTTGGTATGTTCAATCGAAGTCAGATCTTGCGTTGCACCGCCAATAAATCCTTGTAATTTACGGATAACCCTAAACAGATCATCGATCATGTTGTCAACCGTAGGACATTCTGCATATTTTTGTATTTCGTCGATAAAAACACCAATCCGTTGACCATTCAATAACAATTTTATTTTATGGAGAATGTAAAACATTAACGGATCTAAAATTTCCTTATCATCTAAAAACTCTGTACCATCAATGCCAAAAGTATTGTATTTTTCGATATCAAGATCATCTATTTCATTATCAAATACCCAACCTAAAAAACCATTTCGGCTCCATTTTTGCAGTCTTTCATGAATTGATTTTTCTCGTTTATCCTCTGCCTGCTCTATGTCCAATGTTTGAAGTAATAAAGAAATACCAAAACTTCTTTTGCTTCTTTCTCGGGACATGACTTGATTAACGGCTCTATATATCTCTTTATCTTGTAATACAGATACAGGGCCACCGTCTAATGAGCAAAGTAGTTTTATGAATGAAACTAAAAAATTAATGTTTTCTTGCGTGCTTTCAAGCGCAAAAGGATTTAGATTGGTATTGAAACCTTTTCTGAGACTAATGTATTTTCCACCTAAGGCTAACATATGCATCTGAACAGCCCTATCTTTATCAAAATAGATAAATCTAAATTTTTTGGTTTGTTCTAATACATTGGTTTTAAACGATGTTGGACTATTAAATTTTAAACTTTGTTCCAATATCCAGGATGCAAGAACCGTTTTACCGGCGCCTGTTCCACCAATGATCATGAAATTTCCGACTAGATCTTTACCTAAATCATTAGTAAATGCGTTTTCTTCATGAATATTGAAATAATAGGGTTGTCCGCCTCTAGTTTGTAATACCGTTAACGCATCTCCCCAACAATTGCCGATTCGTTTACCAGCTAAAAAATTGTGTAATCCCGTTGTTCCTGCAAAATTTTTACTGGTGATTTCAACGACGCGTGTTCGATATTTAAAATTTGAAGGCAACTGCGCAAAGAAATTAGGTTTTAATGATATTGTGCTATCTTGTGCAATAAACCCTTTATTATTTAGCGATTGTATAATTTCTTTTGATTGGTTTTGGACTTGCTCAAACGTATTGGCACGAATAAATACGTTAAAATGGTATTCTCCAATCGAAATATTACCACTTGCTAAATCATCAATAAATAAATTAAGAGTCATAACTTGAGACACACCATCATCGTTTGATGATTCAAATTGATTTTTCTTCCTTTTTATTAAATCCACTCCTTTTTTGGCTGATAAAATAGAAAAGGATTGCGTTATACAAATATCTATCGGTAAAGCGAGAAGAAAATCAAAAATACCTTGATTGGTTTCGTTGGAATAAGTTTTTATTTCAACGCATTTTATGTATTTAGTTTGATTATTTGACTTTGCGATAACTGTCTGTTCACCAAAATAATAATCAGACGTGGCTAATAGGTTGGATAACCTTGTCGGTTCGATTATTATAGGTCGATCAATACCACTTAATATTAAGTTATATAATTCAATCAATTCTGAATAAACATAGTCATTTTTCCTATATAACCCTAGTCGCCTTGAGCCAAATTCAGATAATCCTTTATCAAATCTGAAACAAAGATCTTTCATTTGTAATAAGTTATTATCAATGAAATCTTGTTTTTCTTTGATATTAATCGATTTTTTCCCTATCAATTTTGTAATTATACTGGTAATGAAGCTATCTGCTTTATCTTGTAAATCCGCGCCTTTCATCACCAAAGAAACATAAATAAAAGTCTCTTTATTCTGCTGACTTTTTAGGTAATCGAGATATCGATTATTATTTTGTTCAGCAAACCAAAACCCCGTAAAATCACCGCCTATTTTGATATCTGTATTTTTTTTGATGACATTTACATATATTGCTATGTTTTCATTTGAAAATGAGCGAATAAAATTATCAAGTTCATTTTTTCTGATATCAAGTTCATCATCACCTTTTGTTTCAAAGGAAATACCTTTTACTTCCCATGTTGCCACTAAATCACCATTTTTGTTAATAATAATGTGATTATCGATATGACTTGAGTAAGGTATGTTTTTTTCGATAGTTGAAAAATGTTTTAAATTAATATTATTATCCACTTTTATTGCCCGATAAGACGATGATGTTACATAATCTATATTATTGCCATATAGCTTTTTACTTTGTGACAAACTGGTCGTTCCGCTTGAAACCAATAATTTCTTTCCCAATATAGAAAAAAACATTTCATCCTTTTTATTTAAAGCAACACAGGTAATAAAAAGGAAAATACCTAAACCGACAAAAAAGTATGAAATAAACATACATAGCATTACAGTTATCCAAGCGATAAATATGATTAACTGTAACGGTAATCCCAACACTAGTGCGGGTCTGGTTAATGCCTTGTATAAAATATCTTTTTCCATTTATTTGACACTTTTATTTTTAAAAGAAAATACCTATTAATTCTGCCGCTCCACCTGCAAATGCAACTCCAATCACCCATTTAGAACACTCCTCCCAAGTTTTTGATCCTCGCCAAACTAAAACACCAACAATGAGTCCTGTTATAAGAAATACAACCCCTACAATGGCATGTATCGAAGTTTGCAAATTTTTCATACCACTTTCGGTTTTAGAAAGTCCGACAGCAAAACTTGGATTAGTAATCAAAATCCCGATTGACAACCAAAATAACTTTTTAATTAATTTCATTTTTTATCTCCATTAGTTCATATTGATCGTTTTTTTCAAAAACGATTCTTTTTTCTTGTGATTAGAAAAATTTTTTACTTGATTAGTATTTTTAACATTTGATGATCTGGCAACTTGTGTTGATGGTTGATTTTGATGATAATTTTCAACTTGATTTTTGAGTTGATAAAATTGGTCATAATCAAAATTGATGACAACATTTTCTTGCTTGTTAGCATAAGATGTTAAAAATCGTTCAACATAACTATTATTAAAATCACGTTTGAAACCGGTTTTATCATTGCCACTGTAATAACAGCTCAATGCTTTCCCTATATCTTGATAATTTGAGTAACAATCTTTTAATATGACACTTGATAATTTGATGTTGTTACAAGGCTCTACCGCGTCAAGAACAGGAATATTAAATCGATGAAGATTTTTGATATTGATTTGAGCAAGACCTACCGAATAATTTTTGTTTCTTTTTTCTAAATCATTAATAGTGTGCCAAAAATCATTTAAAGAAGTAGGTTGAGGAACAGAAGCGCCCACAACACCTATAGCATAAGGGTTATAACCGCTTTCTAATTGAATTAATGGTTCTAATAAATCAGAACTTACATTTAAAGCACAAGCTGTTAAAAGCGT
Source organism: Gilliamella sp. CG22 (assembly GCF_046635725.1). Classification (NCBI taxonomy): domain Bacteria; kingdom Pseudomonadati; phylum Pseudomonadota; class Gammaproteobacteria; order Orbales; family Orbaceae; genus Gilliamella; species Gilliamella sp. CG22. The sequence goes on along the minus strand of NZ_JBIDFK010000011.1, from coordinate 47,930 downwards.
AACTAACTCCACTTCCTCATTTCCTTCTATTCCTAATATAATGATATACGATTACAAATTATTGTAATTTTTTATTATTTTATTTTTTGTTTATAGTTATTTGATTTTTATTAATTTATTTTCAAAATCGCACAAATCGCTAATTGAAACGAATTTGTAAAGATGGGTCGTACTATAATAGCTATTTTCGATATTTTCAGTTCTAATTTAGTAAATTTTGTAATTATAATTGTTGTTTGTTAATTATTATCTTTACGAAATATAACGATTTTTTTTGGAAAAAGATAACCAAAAACTAGACAGAATAAGCTTTTCTCTATAGTTATTGAAACGTAAAAATTTTTTAGTACGTACGTTACCCTTATGTTTTTTTTGAAATCGTTATCACAAATTGTTAATCTTTAATCACTTCATGATTTATAATCGTTGATTGAGCGGTAGGATTACTTTCGATGTCAATCATTATTTCATCAGACAGGTTTTTATCTTTTTTAAGTTTGGATGCTAAAAAATCTTCTAATCCTGTAGTTTGATTAAGTAATTCTTTATCGACAGTGGTCTCATTTTTTTTCTGTTTTTTGACTGGTTGTTTTTCAACCTTGTTTTTTGGTGTTGTTTTTTTGTAGGTAAGTTCCAATCTAGGTGCTATCTGTAATACTTTATCTAATTTAGATACGATTATTGGGCTACTGTAAGCTAACTTAGGCAAGCCTTCTAATCCGATAATTAAGCCGCAGCGTTTCGGCAAATTCTGTATAACACTCGTTTCAATATAATTGGCTTTTTGTTTAAAGATGGTTGTTTCTTTGCTTGCCATTTCTACGTTTGCATCATTTAAGCTTAAAGTTCTTCTTTCTACATCTTTTAGCGTTTCTGAAGTTAAATTACTTGCCCATTCCGCACTATCTTTTATATCAAGTTTATATATCCATCTTAGTCCAACATTGTCGAGCATGATATTTTTGGTCGATGCAGGATCAAGATCTTGGCTTGCCCCAACTAAATCACCTAACGATTGGTGAGTATAGATAATATTTGCTTTTTTATCTCGTATTGTTCCCATCATTTCTAACGTGTTTTTAGATAAAATATATCGAACTTCATCAAGCATGATATTAATGTGTGTTAAATCTTGTTTTCTGTCCCTTTTTTCGATGATCTGCGTTATTCTTAACAGCAACATTTTTTGTAACATAACAACATTTTCATCTCTTAACGATCCTGTTATATATAACATGCCGGGTTTATTGCCAGATATAATGTCTTTTAAGTTAATTCCTTTATCAGTTTGAATACACTTTAATTCAGATAATTCTTCAAGCTGACCGAAAAAACTTGAACCTTGCTGTTTTAGTTCATTAGGTAGTTTATTCCATTTTTCCATAATCGTGTTGATGTTGATATTATCTGGTTCATCCTCAAACTGATTAGCCAATTCACGACATACTTTTCTATCACCAATTTTATAAAAGTCAGCATTTGTTCCTGTTCTGCCAAGTCCAAAACCGGCTACAAATAATTCATTAAGTTCTGTGACGGTAATATCTTGGAATATATTAAATTGAGGCTCTGCATCTCGATTAAGATCTATATAAAAGAACTGATCTCTTTTTGATTTATTCTTGAAAACACTATAAGCCCATTCGTCGTTTTTAGGGTCGAACCATACGTTGAAATCATTATAGTTTTCATAACATTGGATAAATACAGATGTTGCTAATACACCTTTACCACTTCCCATTTTTCCGATTATTTGTACGTTAGTTTCATTCCATATACTTTTTTTATAAAATATGGGAGTCGATTCATCATCAATACCAAGAAATAACGAATCTTTTTGTTTCGCTTCTTGATAATAATCTGATGGATCATAAATATCGACTTCATTAAATTTTAAATCTTTAACATCCAATAAACTACCGCTTCTTAAATCAGATTTCTTAATATTTGAAATCATTGATTCATTAACTTTCTTATCTAATTCTGAAAAAAACTGTTTTGTATATTTATGATAGATAATCAGATAACAAGTTACCGCTACGACAAATGCAACAAATATCCATGCAATGCCATAAATATTATATTCACTAAAAAGATAGTATTTATAGTACTTTAAATTAATCATTTTACCTAAACCCAAAAAATAAAAAACAATATTTATTAATAAGTTAGATAGAATGATAAAACAAAAAATAATTGATAAATAGTTTAAAATAACGCCAAATAGCCTGATGAAAAAGATATTGCTGACAGGGTTATCATAATTGATATATTTGAACGCAAACTTTTTTCTTTTTTTTCCATCGACTGAAAGTTCAAACTTGCCTTCATCTCTTGTCGTAGAAATCATGCCTAATTGATATATATTTTGAGTGATTTTTAATGAAAAAAATATGAATGAAAATAGGAAGAACCAGATTAAAAATAGCATTTCTGCACTATGATAAAAGAAATTCGTTGAAAAAAAGTTCAGAAAATTGGCTAGTTTTATACTGTAAAAAGATTTCATACTTTTACCCATTAAAGATTTAAAACAATTTCAATACTGCTGTTTAATGATTTTGTTAGAACGGTTATAAACAATTGTTCATTTCATTTTCAATTTATTATTTTTTTTATTAATTATTACCAAATTGGTTAGCTAATCTATTGACGTAAGTCAGTTATTTTTTCGAAAAATAGGATAGGCATCAAGCTGTTTTTGGATAAGATTTGTGATGAAGTGAGTGATAAAGTAAATTTTAATGCAGTGAAATTTACTTATATTAACCTTTTGTTTTTCATACAATAGAGTTAATTTCTTATTGTCATTGATAAAATTACGATACGATTATTTTGCTAGATTATTAACGTATTTCAATGCTTCCTCAATAAAATGTTGTACAAGATTAGCGTATAAATGTTTGATGATTTCATCATTCAATCCGAATTCATTAGCTTGTTGTTCTCGTTTTTCAAGCATACACTCAAAACCACCACTTGCGTAAATATCAGAAGTCTTCTTTTTAAATTACTGGCTTGTTTGACCTGTTCAAATCGATATGCCAAGAATTTAATGATAGTGTTATCAATATTGTTGATTTCGTTTATAAAATCATGAATTTTTTAATAATTATTAAATTAATGATAAAGGGAACATTCAATTGTCATGAATAAGATCCTAAGGTTGATATTACTTTCATCGTACAAAAACCAATAACTTTGCAGTTGTAATTAAAAAAATTATTTGTTCAACTGATCGCTCATTAAATTTCAATTAGGGTAATATTTGGTTACGACATATATAAAAAAAGCTTATCCAATAAGGATAAGCTTATAAAGTTAGTTTGTTAGGATTTTATTGTTATTAAAAGTTGTATCGGTAACCCAGGTTGATCTGCTTTTTGTTAAACTTATTCCCTTTAGCAAAATCGACTTCACTGTAGATATGATGATTATTTTGTATGGTTGCGTTTATACCAAGTGCATTTTCAAACCAATGTCCACGATATTGATTAGATTCCTTGATATGATTTAATCGGTAAGAAGTATCACCATCAAACTCTTTAACATATCCTGTTTTTAAATAAATATTGGTTTGATTTTTGATATTCGGTATCGCATATCCCATTATGACGCTTGTACGTCCTATCAATGAGTTATAGCGATCATATTTAACTTTGAGTGCATTGCTCGCTTTTGTTGAATCAGTGCCATTACGAGTATAAACAACTTGTAGCTGAGGTTCTGCATATAACCCTTGTTTTTCATCAGAAAGGTAAAAACGTTTCCCTGCTTCTAACGATAGACTTAGCGCGTGGGTATTCCCTTTACCCGAAATATTTTTACCTTGGCTATCTCTAACATCAAATTGATTTTTTAATTTGGATAATTTGAAAATGCCGTCTAAGTAAAAATCGTTATTGGTGATATAAGTAGAATAGAGACCAACATTATAGTTTTTTCCTGAACCACTTCCTTGTTTAAAATCTTGATCTACATCATAGTAGCCAATCATACCACCTAAATAGAAACGACCATTTTCAGATTCATAAACCAGTTTATCAATACCACTTTGTAGCCCCCGATAATTCATTTTATAATCATTATAATCAACTGATGCAAATGAGTTTAATTGACCAACGACGCCTCTAATCCAAAAATCGCCTTGATGATCCGATATATTCCTTAAATCACCTATTCGTTGTAATAAAGTTTGGATATCAATATAAACAAGCATATAGTTAGTATTTGCAAAGCTTAGCGTTGCTTGAGCCGTTGAAGTTTTTGATGGTTTTGAAGGTTTCTGTTTTGAACCTGTACTATATAACTCCCAACCGCCAAGATCGTCTGAATCAGGATCAGTAATTTGTCTGAGATCATATTCATAACCACCTAATTCAACTTTATTGATTAATTTGAAATCGGCATGATTTCCATTGGTTTCAATGATATCTATTTTTTCTGTTCCTGTCGTACTTTGCGATCCATCATTTTTTACAATGACATAATGTTGCCCATTCGTCCCATCTTTATCGGTTATTATTAATTTATCTGTTTTTTGGTTAACAATATCAGTTTGGAAATAAAAGCGACTATTATTACCCGTTAGTTTATTTGTCTCTAATACAGTATAATTTGAAGGCTGGTTAGCATTTTCAAGTAATTTACCTTGCTCATCTTTCCAATTGTCGTAGCGATTGAGGTAAATTTCACTATCTTGGACATTTAAATTAGTCACATTTGAATCACGTTGAATGTACCATGTAGATTGATTATTCAGGCTTATGTTGGATTGACTTGCTTGATTGTCTTTGTCTAAGGTTTTATCCGTAAAGATACTCCCTTTTAAGATCGATGCATTAGATGTTAAATTAAAACTACTTGAAACCTTATCAGTCACTTTAGCCGTTCCACCACCATAAGTAACATTTAATAGATCGGTATTTTCAGCCGCTGTTGCCGAACTATTTTTTAATAACAGCACACCATTTTTTACTGAATCAGCCACAGTCATAGCTAAATTATTATCGTTGATATGCGATAACATACCGACATCAAGGCTGTGATCCCCGACCTGAATTAAATTACCGCTAGCATAGGTATTATTTCCATTTTTGTCACAACCACCAAGTTTACAGATAAAACTGTTATTATCACTGGTATTAATCAATTCGAACTTGCCTGATTTTCCATCACTGGTAATGTCTACATTTTCGAGCATCATATTTTGGGCAAGATCTTTTGCCGAAGAACCATCTTCATTCAGACTGTAACCATTGCCAAAATTAAAACGTATTGCAGTGGTCGCTGAATGAATCGTACTACGACCTTGTCCATCCAACGCATGCATTTTTATGCTTGCTCCATCACCAATAAGTCGAAGACCATAAGAATTTTCTGAATCTGTTTTTATATGAGTTTCACCATAAGTTTCAATGCTTGAAGACGCGAGTTCCGATCCTATTTCACCGCCATGCTTAAAGATTTTTCCATCCTTATGCATTGTCCCTAATCGACCAGCGTTAATACCATCAGAAATGCTTCCTGTAGTATGAATTTGCGTGACAAAATTACTGTGTTTGTCGTTATTTAAAATGACAGATGAACCACCCGTTGCTCGAATACCCCGTGAATCCGTTCCATTAGTCTGTATAATTAAAGATCCTTTATCATAACCTTTGGCAATAACCTGTGACTGTTCCAATGTTCGAATTGCTGAACCGGCCCGACTAGCAAGGCTACCAATTTCACCTCCAGCAAATGTGACGGTTGACCCTTTATTTTTAGTATAAACCCCCATGACATAATCTTGAGAAGAATCAGTATTAATTTTAACAAGATCAAGATCTATCGTTCCTTTGCCTTCTGCCCATATGCCGGCACTTGATCCACCAGTGTTAGAAATTGTCGCAATTGACAATCCATTATTACCTTGGATTTTTATACTACCGTTGTTGACACCAATTGTTCCATAAGGTGTTGTGGCATTTTCAACTGATAAATCTAATTTATCAGCAAAAATAGTTAATTGACCGCCAGAGCCTGCCCATAATGCATTGTTTGCATTCCAATCGTTGGTATATTTATCCTTTGATTTGATTGTCACGTTATTTGCTTTAACGGTTGCTGTGGCACCTTTTTCAACAGAAATACCTCGACCTCTTTGATTTTTATTGTCGCCTATATCGATTGTTATATCTTTTGTTGTATCGGAAGCGTTTAATAAATAATTCGCATTACTACCAGTTACATTAATTCCGTTACTATTTGACTCAATCCCAGGATTATTGATAATTAAGCTACTAGCGGTATCATGGTTAACTGTCGCCCCTGCGTTAACATTAATATTGGTAAGATTATTCTCATTCGTCTCGCAAGAGTTAGTGGCATTAATTTGACCATTTGCGATACTACATGGTAAAGCATTAACATAAGTCGCGCTGGAAAGCGTTATTAATGCTATAGTTTGATATACAACAGAAAACTTATGATTTTTCATATAAATTAATAGCCTATAAAATATTTAACCTAAAATTAAATCAAAAAAAACATGATGTAATTTTCATTACATCATGTCGTTCTATTTTTTATTTTTCATAAAAACAGAATGTCAGTTCTAAAACATATTGATCTATTCATCGTTTAAAATAGATGTTTTGTCAGGGAGATTCACAAAATCAACCTTACATAATTATTATAAATTAAATATTATTTACTTACTATATACATTTCTTTACTATTCTTTAACTTTATATGGTTTTCTTGCGAATTTTGGCATAGTAACGGTATATATAATCTTTTAGGATTATTAATAAAGCCTTATGCAATCAAGATAGTTAAATTTTCGTTTTAGCTTTTGCCTATTTTAATTATAGATGTATTCAGATATTTACTTGTAGGTATATGCCTTTAGGAGAATGAGTAACGCGATAACAGGAATGATAATGAAGTAGGATTTAATATCTTTAGTGTCATCGTTTGTGTTTGATTAACATTGACACATGAATTTAAAAAGTGGTGGAGCCAAGGGGGATCGAACCCCTGACCTCAACGCTGCCAGCGTTGCGCTCTCCCAGCTGAGCTATGGCCCCAAGTAGAAAGGGATAAAACTGTGGCTAATAATATTCAACTCGATAATAGGTGTCAATCTATTTAATATCATTTGTTTAAATAACAATCTGATATAACTCTGCTGGGCATCCAGCAGAGTGTAAAAGTTAGCGCATAATTGAAGGTTGATCAGCACCCTCAGCTTCACTTTTTTGCGGCATAAAGTGTTCTCGTTTAACGCCTAATTTTAGTGACATGTAAGCTGCTACATAAATTGACGAAATAGTGCCTAAAACAATACCAACGCCCAATGTTTCTGAAAAACCTTTTAGCATTGAACCACCGAAAATATAGAGAATAATGACTACTGCCAAGGTTGTACCTGATGTCATTAAAGTTCGGTGTAAGGTTTGAGTCAATGAGATATTAATCACATCATAAGGCGATGCTCGACGAATTTTCCTGAAGTTTTCACGAATTCTGTCAAATACTACAATGGTATCATTAAGTGAATAACCGATAATTGAAAGCATGGCAGCAATTATGGTGAGATCCAACTCCCGATCAAACAGTGATAAATAGCCTGCAGTGATGATGACATCATGCGCAAGCGCAACAACCGCACCTGTTCCAAATCGCCATTCAAAACGAAATGCAATGTAAATTAATATGCAAACCAATGCAGCGCAGATAGCTAATATCCCATCTTTAGCAAGCTCAGAACCAACGGTTGGTCCAACAAATTCAATTCGTTTTATTTCTGCATTTGCATCAATATCTTTATGAATTAAATTTGAAATGTTGACTCCTAACGCATTATCAATAACTGAAGATACGCTACCGTCATCCTTTTTTTCTGAAGCAAGTCGAATGATAATATCTTTACTGCTTCCATAATATTGAACAACGGGCTCATGATAGCCAGCATTGCGTAAACTGTCACGGATGTCGTCAAGATTTACTGGTTTGGTCACCGTAATTTCGACTGTTGTACCACCTGTAAAATCTTGTCCCAAATTAAATCCTTTGGTCAAAATTACATAAATTGATCCAACAACAAGTAACATTGATATTGCAAAAGCAATAAAACCAAACTTTAAGAAGTCGAGGACTCTGCGACCATGATTTAGTTCTTTAACATCATGATTTTTTATATCATTACTAGTAACAATCACAATAAACCTCTAAATTGATAACTTGTTGACGCGACGACCGCCATAAATAAGATTTGCTAATGCTCGAGTACCGACGATAGATGTAAACATTGATGTTACTATACCGATACCTAATGTAATCGCAAAACCTTTGATTGAACCGGTACCGACTGCATAAAGGATAACCGCAGTAATTAATGTAGTGATATTTGCATCAAAAATACTGCTCCAAGCACCTGCATATCCTTCATTAATCGCATGTTGAACATTACGACCGTTACTCAGTTCTTCTTTTATTCGTTCATTGATCAGTACGTTTGCATCAACAGCCATACCGACAGTTAATACAATACCAGCTATACCCGGCATACTTAACGTCGCACCAGGCAATAATGACATCGCACCAACAATTAATATTAAGTTAGCAACTAACGCTAAACTCGCAAATACTCCAAATAGTCGATAAACCACTAACATAAAGATAACTGAGATTAATAATCCCCATACACAAGATTCTAACCCTTGAGTAATATTTTCTTGCCCCATTGATGGACCAACGGTACGCTCCTCAATGATTTGAATTGGCGCTATTAATGCGCCGGCACGTAGTAAAAGTGACAAATTTTTAGCTTCATTAATGTTACTAATGCCTGTAACCTGAAAACGATCACTGAAGATGCCTTGAATTGTTGCAACATTGATAACCCGTTCAAGTCGTTCAAAAATTGGTTTATCATTTTCATCACGTTTACCAGTATCTTTATATTCGACAAATAAAGTAGCCATTGATTTATGCAGATTTTTTTGAGTAAAATCGAGCATAGTTTTTCCCCCTGAACTATCAAGGGTAATAGAAACCTCTGGTTGGGAATATTCATTCAATCGGTAAGAAGAATCCGTTATATGGTCACCAGTCAGGACAATGCGTTTATATAACAGTACCGGACGCCCGTTTTCCATATATTTTATTTCTGAACCATAAGGAACACGCATTTGACCGTTAATGATAGCAGCCAAATCCGCTGAATTGTTTTCATTTACTTGTCTAAACTCAAGTGTAGCGGTTGCACCAATAATGCGTTTAGCCAATGCGGTATCTTGAATTCCCGGTAATTCAACAACAATTCGATCCGAACCTTGACGTTGTACAATCGGTTCAGCAACACCTAGTTGATTAACTCGGTTACGTAAAATCGTTGTGTTTTGCTGAACAGCATCGTTTTTAGCTTGTTGTAAGCGTTGTTCACTTATATTGATTATGATGCTGTTGTCGTTTTGAGAGTCAATCTTGTAATCTTGTAAATTATTGATTTTAGCAATGGCTTTGTTTCGATCTTGTGTATTAACAAACTCCATGACGATTTGTTGCTCACTATTGCGACTCAAGGATTTAAAGTTTAGTTTGCTATTATTAAAATCAGACTTTAGATTTTCAATTGATTGCTCTACGAGTTTGTCTAATGCCGTTGTCATATCCACTTCCATCAAGAAGTGAACTCCCCCACGCAAATCTAGTCCTAATTTCATAGGTGAAGCACCAAACATGGAAAGCCACTTTGGCGTTGCGGGCGCTAGATTTAAAGCAACAATATAATTTTCACCTAAATCTTTTGAAATAAGTTCTTTGGCTTTAAGTTGCGTATCGTTATCAGCAAATCGAATTAAAATGGTTCCATTTTCGTAAACAATTGACTTGATATCGATGTGATTATCAGCTAGCAATTTTATTACATTGCTTTGCGTAGCCGTTTCAATTTTGGCACTATCCGAGCCAGAAATCTGTATAGCTGGATCTTCACCATAAATATTAGGAAGCGCATAAAGTAGGCCGACACAAATTATGACGACCAACATAATGTACTTCCACAAAGGATAGCGATTTAACACGACATATTCTCTTGTGGGGTTAGACTATTAACACAATGAATTATCATAATAATATTGTTATTATAATGATTTCATTGTACCTTTTGGTAATACAGATGTAATAAAATCACGTTTGATTATTACTTCAGTTGAATCATTTAATTCTAATGCAATATAACCATTTTCGTTCACTTTAGAAACACGACCGATCAATCCACCATTGGTTAACACTTCATCACCTTTTGAAATGGATGACATTAATTCACGGTGTGCTTTAGCACGTTTTTGTTGTGGACGCATGATCATAAAATAGAAAAATAATCCAAAAACAACAAGCATGATCGGTAAAAAATAAGGATTGCTTTCAACGGCTTGTCCGTCAGCTGCGTACGCTTGATTAATAAAAAAGTCCATATTGATCCTCTGAATTCAAATTTATTTTATAAAGGTCGAAATTGTATCATAAAAAAAAGGTTAAATATGTACTATTTGTTGCCCCTATGCCTAAGAAAGCATAAAGATTAAAATATATTTAAATTATTCACTACTAAATATTTTAAATAGAATAAATAAGTTAATAAGGTAATTTATACCTAAAACAAAGTAATATTTGTCGATTTTTTAATTAAATATTATCAGAAAGTACTTGAATTCTTTATCCGATCAATAGAAACTAAACAGAAAGTTAACCCACCTTTTGTATGTTAGTAACCGTATTATGTACGTTTAAAAGTTATGTGATTTGATAACTAAATTTTTGAATTATAATATAATAGTATGATTTAATTGATTAATAATAAATTAATTTTGCTCAGAACTTAATTTTTTTATATAGAATCTATCGATTATATCTATCAAAAAACATATAAACTATTTATTTTTATCTTGTTAATATATACTTAATAACACTTTTATTATGAATAAAAACTATGAAGACATTTCAATTATTATTGGTATTAATGTTATCTTTTTCATTTAGTGTCAAAGCTAATGAAAATGGTGCATCAAAAGCTCCAGAACTAATAATGACTGATCCTAGCTCATTGATTCCTTCTTTAAAGCTTTCGGCAGAAAAAGGGGATGCACAAGCACAATACACTTTAGGTAATATTTATAAACAAGGTTTAGGCGGTATTGAAGTTAATCATGTTCGCGCGCTGTTTTGGTTTAAAAAAGCAGCTGACCAAGGATTAGCTAAGGCCCAAAATAATTTAGCATATATGTATCAAAATGGTTTAGGAACTAAGCGTAATTTATCGAAAGCATTTAAATATTTTAAATTGGCAGCGGATCAAAATTACAGTTTTGCACTTTATAATTTAGCTTTGATGTACAAAAATGGGGAAGGTGTCGCCAAAAATAACGATAGTGCTATTAACTATTTTATTTTAGCTGGTGATCAAGGCGTGTTTGATGCTTACCTAAATCTAGGCATTATGTACTTTTTTGGTGATGGTGTAGAAGAAGATCGTATGCAAGCAGCCGATTGGTTTAGTAAAGCAGCGAAATATAATGTGCCTGAAGCCTTATATTATCTAGGATTAATGTCGGAACACGGCGACGGTCTAACTCAAGATTATGTTGCTGCAACCTATTTTTATACGCAAGCGGCAGAATATGGTAATGTACTTGCAATGTATAATTTAGGCATTATTTATGCCACAGGTACAGGCACTAGACCTAATAACCAATTAGCAGCCCATTGGTTCTCTAAAGCAGCAGAAGCGGGTAATGCAGATGCACAATATAATATTGGCGTAATGTATGATGTCGGCGGTGGTGTTCCCAAAGATATTAAAAAAGCGATTGAATGGTATATTAAAGCCGCTGAACAAGGCAGTGCTGATGCTCAATACAATTTAGCCATTAAATATCTTGAAGGTGAAGGTATTAAGAAAAATAAAGATACGGCAATTTACTGGTTTACTAAAGCGAGTGAGCAAGGTGATCGAGATGCTAAAACGTATTTAGATGAACTTTTAGCAGATAAATAAAAAAGGGCGATTGCCCTTTTTTATTTTTATTAAGTTATCCAGAATTTCTCATTCCAGCAGCAATACCTGATATTGTGATCATTAATCCTTGTTCAACTATTGTATTTTCTTCATCATTACGTTGACGAGAACGATTTAATAGTTCTGCTTGTAATAAATTCAACGGTTCAATATAAATATTTCGTAAAGCAACGGATTGCGCAATCCAAGGTAGATCGGCCATTAAGCTATCATCGTCAGTAATGGTTAAAACGGTATTAATATCATCTGTTAATAAATTACGTAACTCTTCTCCTAATGGCCACATGCTAGCATCAACTAAACGTTGTTCATAATACTCATGAATTTTTGGTGCAGCTTTAGCGTATACCATTTCTAACATACCTAATCGTGCATTAAAGAAAGGCCAGTTGTGATACATATCTTTGAGCAAATCTTTTTTCCCCTCTTCAATCACTTTTTTTAAGGCACAGCCAGCACCAAGCCATGAAGGAACCATTAAGCGATTTTGTGTCCAAGCAAAGATCCATGGAATAGCTCTAAGACTTTCTATTCCGCCACCTGTTCGCCGTTTTTGAGGCCTTGAACCAAGAGGTAACCTTCCTAATTCTGCTTCGGGGGTGACCGTTCTAAAATAATCGACAAATTCTGCTTTTTCACGAACATAACGTCGATAGCACTGACATGAAATATCTGACATTTCATCCATGATATTGCGCCATGCTTGTTTCGGCTGTGGAGGAGGTAATAAATTTGCTTGAAGTATAGCTGAAGCATATAACATTAAGCTACTGAGCGCGACTTCCGGTAAACCAAGTTTAAACCGAATCATTTCACCTTGTTCAGTGACACGAAGCCCTCCTTTTAATGAACCAGGTGGCTGAGAAAGGAGTGCCGCATGTGCTGGCGCCCCACCACGCCCAATTGAACCGCCTCGCCCATGGAATAAAACAAGATTGATATTATATTTTTCAAATAAGGCGACTAATTCTTCTTGCGAACGATATTGTGCCCATGATGCCGCAAGGGTTCCTGCATCTTTAGCTGAATCCGAGTAACCTATCATGACCATCTGTTTACCTTGGATTTTTTGTCGATACCAAGGAATATCCAATAATTTTTGCATGACAATCTTCGCATTATTCAAATCTTCTAATGTTTCAAATAGCGGTGCCACGGGGATATTTTTTTCACAATCGACTATTTTTAAGAGCAAATATACCGCTAAAATATCCGAAGGTGCTTTTGCCATTGAGATAACATAAGAAGCAATCGACTCTTCACCAGCTTTTTTAATTACACGACAAGTGTCAAATACTTCTTTAACGATTTGACTAGGTTGCCAATGATAGGGTAATAATGGACGATTAGATTGAAGTTCGGTTAATAAAAATGCTTGTTTCTCTTCTTCAGACCATTGTGCATAACTTCCAAGATTAAGTTCTTTCGTTAATTCATCAAGTGCTTCAGTATGAACAGAACTATCTTGACGTATATCTAATTTGACTAACTGTAATCCAAAGCTTTTTATTCGACGTAATGTATCAAGTAAAGGTCCGTGAGCAATAGTTGACATCCCATTATCAATTAATGATTGGTAACAAATATAAAGTGGATCCCAAAGTTGGTTATTTTTAATTAAAATATCAGCTGGAGCTAGGACTTGTTCATTATTGAGTACTGATACTATGTAACTGTGCGTTTTAACTAAACGGGCTCGTAGCTGCTTCATCACCGCTCGATAAGGTTCTGATGCTGTTTTATTTGGCTCATCTAACAGATCAATAACAGATTGGTTACACTCTGTCATCGATAACTCTCGCACTAATATTTGAATATCTGCTAAAAATAATTCAATTGCTTTTAATTTAGCTTGTAACATGACTTTTTCTGTCACATCAGCTGTGACATTAGGATTACCATCACGGTCTCCTCCCATCCATGAGGTAAATTTTATTGGAACATGTTCAACAGATAGTTGTTGATTAAACGCATCAACGAGTTGATCATTAAATTCCCGTAAAAAGAGAGGAACACCTTGCCATAAACTGTCTTCTATAACAGAAAACCCCCATTTAGCTTCATCGAGAGGTGTAGGCCGTTTTTTACGTATTTCATCCGTATACCAGGCCTGACAAACTAGCTGTTTTAATCGGCGCATAATACGTTCAATTTCGTAATCAGCAAGATCATTATGATCCAATTGCGATAAGCAATTGTTTATTGCGGTATAGGTATTAATCATTGTACGACGATTAATTTCGGTTGGGTGAGCAGTCAATACTAATTCAATCGATAAATCGTTAATGGCTTGTGTGATAGTTTGCTCAGAAAAGTTCAATTTTTTTAGGGTAGTAAATAAGTCTGTCATTTTTTTTGGACTGCTCGCCGCTTCCCCGTGCGGCGAAATGCCATAATATTCTGCCGCAATATTCACTAAGTTTAAAAACTGGTTAAATGCTCGAGCAACATGTAATAAATCTTCATCATTGAGATGTTCTATTAATTTGAGTAACTCTTGATGAGATTGCTTATTTCCTTGTTGAGCCGATTTTGATAGCTTCCTTATTTTTTCGACTAAATCAAAAGTTTCGTTACCGGTCGCTCGTTTTATTGCATCGCCAAGGAGGGTACCTAACATATTAACATTACTTCGCATAGAGGAGTATTCACTGTTCATTTTAATCTCATTTTATGTATTTAAAAATTAGGGTTAAGCAACTTTAAGCTGTAAGGGCATGTTCACAATTTAAAGAAATAAGTATAAATAATGGTTAATTTGCTCAAGTTATATACTTTATATCAATGCTTAATTGAATTTAAATAATAAAATTTTATGGTTTTTATTTTTTTTTCTGTTTTAATTATATTGAAAATATAATGCACTTATCTTTAAATTCTTAGCTAATATTAAAAAATAACGTTCTATTTTTTATTAAATCACTGTTTTTCAATGAATAGCTCGCCTGTAATCTGTATCTTGCTTTAATTTGGGTATATACTAATAATATTGAGAATATATATTGGATTATTTAATGATCGCTGTTTTTTATATTGCGTCGATTATAGCTATTTTTGCTAGCATGAAAGTGATTAGTTGCTTACAAATAGATAAAGCTATTTTGTACCTTATTGTTTCGCTTTTTGCTTCAGCGTTGATATTGATTCTACTTAATACTTATTTATCAGCTGTGCTTTATATCGTGTTCTTTATTGGCGGAACAGTAACGCTTTTTTTATCCATTGCAAGTATACTTAAAATTCGTAAAGACAATGTAGAAAATGATAAACGTGGTATTAGCCCTAAAATATGGTTAGTCCCGCTAATGTTAGCTTTTGTTTTACTGGTCATCCTTATTTATGGAGTAGTAAGCACTGACTATTCACAGCTAAAAGAGCCACATGAATTAACCCATGAAATTTCAATACATGCCTATATTTTAATGGCAGAATTGGGAATATTTTTATTATTAGGTGCAGCGGTCATTGCTTATCATTTTATGCATCGTTTGTCGTCGGAGAGCTAATATGATTCCATTAATGCATAGCCTTATTTTAGCTTCTATCTTATTTGTCCTTGGTTTACTAGGCGTGATGATTCGGCGCAATCTCTATTTTTTGCTCCTTAGCCTAATCATAATGAATAACGGTGCCATTATTGCTTTAATTGCTGCAAGTAGCCACTGGCAACATACAGATGGGCAAGTACTGGCTATTTTAGCGATTGTAGCGGTACTTGCCGAAGTGTGCGTTGGACTTGCCCTTTTTAGAAAGCTAGTTTACCGAAAGAAAATTTTTAACATTGACTCATTAAGTGAAATGAAAGGATGAATTTACTCTATTTAACTATCATTGTTCCTTTGCTTTCTTTTTTAGCCCTTGTTAGCTTAGGAAGACAAATACGATCAATTAATATCATCATTATCGGCATTAGTACTATGCTGATTGTGGTATTAATTACCATATTTTCTTGTATTGATTTTGTTACTAACTCAGTCCCTGATATGTCATTAATTTATAGCAGACCATTATGGAATTGGTTTTCTATAGGGGATTTTGTTGTTCCCATTACTTTAACCTTAGATGGTTTGTCATTAACTTTTCTTGTGTTAATTGCTTTTTTGGGCATGCTTATCTATTTTTTTGCTGCGTATTATTTAACATCTCAAAAAGATATTTATACTTTTTATGCTTATAGCAATTTGTTAATAGCCAGTATGTTAACAATTATTTTAGTCGATAATCTGTTGGTCATGCTAATTGGTTGGGAAGGTGTTACATTAAGTATTTACTTACTTATTGGCATTTACTATAAACAAATCCGCAATGGTTTTGCAGCAGTTAAAGCGTTTGTAATCATGCATTTGACCGATGTTTTTTTACTCATCGGTGTATTTTTAATTTATCAAACGCTTCATACGTTAGATATTCGGAATATATTGACTCTCGCACATGCTAATTTAGCTATCGATTCAGATATCATCTATTGGATAACATTGATGCTATTGCTTGGTGCAATGAGTAAATCAGCGCTATTTCCAATGCAATCCTGGTTTACTGAAAGCACCTTAGCCCCCATGCCTGCAATGGCGTTAATGCAAAGTTCAACGGTAATCTTAGCGGGTGTTTATTTAATTTTAAGACTCAGCAATTTGTTTATGATGTCAAGCGATGTACTTTCGATCATGACAATAATTTCATCGCTAACAGTTTTATTTGCGAGTTCTATTGCTCTTGTACAATACGATATTAAACGTATAGTCACTTTCATAAACCTGACACAAATTAGTTATCTGTTTTATGCATTTTCAACTCAACATTGGAGTTTATCACTTAATTGTTTAATCAATTATACAATGACAAGTACGTTACTCATATTAGCCTCGGCAATACTTATCAAAAAATGCCAAGGTGAGCGTGATATAAGTAAAATTGGCGGTTTATATAAAAAATTCCCCGTTTTATTTATCATTTTTTTAGTCATTCTGTTATCGCTTAGTGCAATGCCTTGGATTTCAGCTGCCTTTTACATTAAAGGTGACATTATTTGGGGATTAATGGCTCAAGATAATTTAATGAATGGAACCATTGGGTTATTAGGTATTTTGCTCTCGAGTGTTAGTATATTACGTTTAATATTTATGGTGTTTTATCATAAACCTAAAATTAAACAATTTGCCAAAACGAATTGGATGAGTTATTGCCCTATTTTCTTATTGTTAATATTTACCTCATCATTAGTTATCTATTTTCCGTTACCCATAAAAGGAATAATTCCAATTGCTGCATTAGATACTAATGTAAAATTGTCATTCCAGCTTCTTTTTGCTGCGGTAACGTTACTTAGCATTATCATCGCTTATACACTATTTGCTCATCCTAATAGTGAAGTGAAAGAAGTGTTAAACACGCCCATAGTGAAATTTTTTACACGACTGTGTAAAGCAGAATGGCGATTTGATTATTTACTCAATATTGTTTTTGTTAAGCCTTTCATCTTTTTAACCAGTAAATTGAAAAAGGATCCATTAGCAACTTGGGACAATTGGGTTATGCTGGGTATAAAAAAAATCAATTCATATATTGTCGGCTTCGAAAATGGACATCTCAGATGGTATATGGTTTCAATTGTAATGGGTAGTATTATTATATTAATGTTACTTGTGTTTATTTAATAAAGGTGCAATCTTTCATGTTGTTATGGCTTATTTTCTTACCTGTGACAGGTGGATTTATCGGTTGGTTATGTCATCTTTTTTTACAACGAATGGTAGCATCTGTTGATGCGCAATCACGTTGGAATAAACTGCCAATTTGTATCGCATTCATGACGATTATCATCTCGCTAATATTGGTGATTAATTTTTGGCTGGATGCGCAAGCTATTATGGATCAAGGAAATAGTTGGGTAGAAGAAGTCAATTTTGAATGGATTCCGTTATTAGGTATTCGTTTTCACTTAATTTTAGATGGGCTATCTATCATTGTTATTACTTCAACACTCATTATTGTTTTATTCACTATCGCCTATTCAAGCAAAGAAAGCATTAATAATACTGGATTATATTATCTGTGTATTTTAGCAATGACATCAGCTGTCATGATGTTATTTACAGTTACGGATCTCTTTTTGTTATTCTTTTATTGGGAAGCTGTTGCGATTCCTATCTATTTTTTAATTTCTTTATGGGGAAGACGAGATTCCAATTCTCAGCTACGCTTTAATGGTGCAAGTAAATTTCTTATTTATACGCAAATCAGTAGTTTGTTAATGTTAATCTCGATTGTTTCATTAGCTCTCATTAATTGGAATTTAACGGGTCATTGGACTTTTGATTATCAAATCCTAACCAAAACGCCTATATCAAGTAAAACAGAATATTTATTAATGCTAGGATTCATGGCTGCCTTTATTGTGCGTATTCCTTTTGTTCCATTTCACAATTGGTTTATTGAAGCACATATCGAATCGTCAACAACCGGTTCAATGATGATTAGTGGTTTATTACTTAGTACTGCCACTTTTGGGTTATTGCGTTTTGTCATACCACTATTTCCTAATGCTTCTGCAACAATTGTACCTTTAATTTTAATACTTGCATTAATCACCGTTTTTTATTCTGCACTACTTGCATTTAATCAAACGGATATTAAAAAACTAATTGCTTATGTTCATATTGCATTGATGGGCTTTGTGACCGCTATCATATATAGTGGTTCATTAATCGCCTACCAAGGAGTGGTCATACAAATTATTGCGATTAACTTAGCGATTGTCGGTATGTTCATGATTAGTGGTTTATTAGTTGAATGTTATTCAACACGTAACATCAGTCAATTTACTGGATTGAAAGAGCGAGTCAAATATTTATCATCATTTACGTTATTTTTCATATTGGCCGTATTGGGTATACCTGGCACAGCTAACTTTATAGGAAATTACCTGATGTTACTTGGAAGTTTCACAACATTTTCTTATTCTACAATTTTATTAGCATTAGGATTACTTATGCTATCTATTTCATTCATTATTCGTATGCAACCTATTTTTCATGGCGGTCACGATAATAATGAAACCATGAAAAAGTGTTTTCTTAATATCAAAGAGCTTTTATTGTTAAGTAGTTTATTGGCTGTTCTTATTTTTATCGGATTATATCCTAAAGTCATTTTAGATATGTCATATTCTGTCATGAATCAAACTCAACACTATATAACAACAGAGCGCATGGGAGAGTAATAAGATATGATAGCTTTATCACCTATTTATATATTAAGTCTTACTATTATTGCGCTAATGTTTGCATTATTTCGTTTCAAAGTAAGTACAAAATGCTGCGCTATTTTATCTTTATGTGGTTTGATATTCGCATTAATTTGCGCTTCTGTCATGGGATATAAAATTTCAGCCAATGATCAGAAAATTTCAGATATCAGCAGCGATAATATGCAAATATTTATCTCTTCTTTGCCACTGACTTCTCCTGATTTTCAGAATGCAAAATTGTTAGCAGTGGATGCCGCACCAACTCAACCAGATCCACAAACTAATCAGACAGAAGCACTTAGTGACAATAATAATGATGCAAGCGTAGAATCAGCAACTCAAGTCCGCCAACCTCAGTTAGACGAATCCAATTCGGAACAGACTATAACATCTGAAACACCGAAAAATGAAGACATTGCGGATAACCAAGAAAAAAATCAATCCCATTCAGATATTCAACAACCGAATAATGTAAATATTTGGAACTCCCAAGAAATTACAGTACTTTTCACCTGTGATGGCTATGGTTTACTTTATACCAGTTTGATTTTATTAATTTCAATTATCGTCAGTTGCTTAGCATATCGTTGGTTTAAGCAAGAACAAAAGTCTCATGGATTATTTTATATAATATTACTTTTCATGGCATTAGGTGGAGTGACCTTAGTCTACGCCAGCCATTTAATCGCTTTCTTTATTGGTATTGAGTTGCTTTCCATTCCTTTTGTGGGTTTAATAGGATATCAATATATTCAAACCCACTCCCTTGAAGCAGCAATTAAATATATGATTTTATCCGCCGTTGCAAGTGCTTTTTTGCTAATGGGTATTGTTTTTTATTATGCATCCACTGGTGAATTAACGTTCAGTGGTTTAAGTTATCAGTTATCCACTATGACCTACCCAAGCACACTGTTATTAATGGGGGTCTGTTTAATGCTTGTAGGTGTCGGTTTTAAATTATCACTTGTTCCTTTCCAACTTTGGTTACCCGATGTTTATCAAGGTGCACCAACGGTTGTCGCACTTCTTTTATCCACAGTGGGTAAAGTTGCGATATTTTGCGCTATCGCAAGACTATTTTTATTAGCTCCTATTGTAAACAATGAAACCATCCGAATTATTTTAGTTGTGATGGCATTTTGTTCTATTTTATGGGGTAATTTATTTGCTTTTATGCAAAGTAATTTAAAACGTCTTCTTGCATATTCCTCAATCGCACATTTTGGTTATTTATTAATTGCATTAATTGCTGTGCAATATCAAGTTTTGGCCTTAGAAACAATCGGCGTTTATTTGATAGGTTATATTCTTGCAAATATTACTGTTCTGGGCGTAATTAGTTTAGAATCTCACTCAAATGAGCTTCAAGATCATGAAAATGAGCTAGATTTGTCTGGATTATTTTGGCGACGCCCTATCCTTGCATTATCTATGGGAATAGGCTTGCTTTCATTAGCTGGCGCACCTTTAACTCTCGGTTTTATTAGTCGATTTTTATTAGTCCTATTAGGTGTCACCGCTGAACTATGGTGGTTAATGGCAGCAGTTGTAGTCGGTAGTGCGCTAGGCCTATATTTTTATGCTCGTTTAGTGATCAACCTTTATATCAAACCAACTTGTCGAGATGATCAATTTATCAATAATTCAGTAGTAAGTTTTAAATGGCATAAAATTGGAATGAGTGAGTTACTCATCACCCTTTCTGCTTTACTTATTATGATTTGCGGAGTCTATCCTAAATGGGTATTTAACTTAGTGAGTATGGCACAATACTTAACGGCTTAAACTAATTTAAAAAGATGTTCAAACTAATTTATTTATAAAAAAACCACTCGTTTGAGTGGTTTTTTATCTGTCTTAAATAAGCATTATTTTGCGGTTGCGGTAACTTTGAGTTTATAACCTTGAGCACCTGCTTTGTAGGTCGTACTGTACATTGAATCGTTGTTAAGTTGACCTAATGTTATATTTTGATTTTGTGCTAACGAATCTGTTGTCGCTCCAACACCGGCATAAGTACCGTCTAACTCCCAAGTAAAGTTGTAATTTGCAGATAAGTCAGCTTCACCACTATCTAAAGCACCATTGCCATTAGAATCTAACCATACCACAGCTCGATATTTTCCGCCTTGTTTAGGTACGAAAGTACTACCCGCTATACTATAGTTATCATTTGAATCAGCAGCTAAAATGTAGACCCTCATGTCATCAGATTCAATTGGTCCACTTGTAATTTTATTCGGATCTTTTTGTTCACCTGGACCATCATTAGGGTTACTACCTATTTCGTCTTTATTCGGACCATTAGTATCATCAGTAGGGGCTTTACTTGGATCTGTCGGATCTAATGTATCCACTTGTCCTGGTGCTTGCGTACTCCAAATATCAGCAACTTTTAACCATTTATTTGTATAAGGTAAACCAAACTCAGTTTTTTCTAATACTTTGAAACCAATTCGTGTTGCACCAGCAAACTCATTTGTAATTTTAAACGTGATTTTACCATTACTGAATTTAATATCTGAGTCAGCTAAACTGGCTTCTTTCCATTCACCAGACGCACTTTTATAAAATGCTTTAAACGTTTCTTTTACTACTTTACCTGAAGGATCGCTGTCACCATCTTCATCATGTAATGTATACTCGATAACGACATAATCATTAACTTTTGCAGCTCGACCACCCACGGTATTGTTACCATCAGCATCAGAGGATACTGACACTGTTAAACTGTGATCTTGACCGCCAAGACTTTTAATTACAGGTGCATTACCCACTATATATTTAGCACTCACACCGCTAAGTGCATATGCGTTACTTGCTGCACATCCAGCGATTAACAGACCTAAAGCAATATTTTTTATCATTAAACTTTTCATGTTTAACTTCCTATTTTTCATTTATTAATTATTGTATATCAAAAATAATATACACCGTTTTGTATTTAACTTTTAGATAACCCTTATAAATTGGTTATCTAAAACTCTTTTTTAATTAACCATTCTATTTAACAAATACTTGTAATCTAAACCCTTGATCACCTGCACATGCTGAAGGCGTTGCGTTTATCGGATCAAGATTTAACTCTTGTGGAGCATCAGCATTAGCGATAATGCTCGAACCAGAAGTTGCATAACTACCTGTTTTTATACTTCTAATTTTATAATGTGCGTTATATCCCATTGCGACATTAAACCAAGGCCCATTTGGTTTGTTGCTTGCATCAGGTAATGCTGCTGTTGCCGCTCCATTAGGACATGCAACCGCATTAGACCCCACAAGAGACCAAATCACATATGGACTATTCATTTCAGTGACACCATCTGCTGCATATGCTTTGACATAATATTCATTATCAACTTTCCACTCTTTTGAACCATTAGGATCAAACTCTAATAAGTTTCCAGCTTGAGTCGCAACCAATACCCCATCACTTCGATAAACTTTAATTAATCCAGCTTGACCACCAGCAAAATCTATGGATACTTTATTGAACGATGCGCCAAATTGATCTATCGAAGTGGAAAATTCAACCACCCCTTCAATATTAGAAGCGACATCTAATGCATAACTATCACCAATTGCATCCATGCCTCCAGCAGTAGCTGCCTTAGCAGAAATCTTTTGACCCATTTTGATTTTTTCAAAGGATTTCACAATGACACAAGGTTCTTGTTTAGGACAAGACGTTACTTGACCCGAAGTACCATCAATTAAGGTGATTTTTTTGCCATTACTTGTTGCTGTCCAGCCTTTAAGTACAGAATCAAATGAGTCTGGAATTCGGTTCATGAGTTGTTCATCACTAAACCCAACTGCATCCTCTATTGCCGAAATTGTTCCATTTGGTACCTTCGGCTTTACAAGGCTGGCAATCAATGTTATAGCACTGAGACCATCGGCTGAATTAGAAGCCATTGTGGTTTTATTGCCGTTACGATCAACAGCCCAAAGACCAATCTTACGCATGACAGGATCGGGGATAACTTCAAATGACACTTGATTTGATGTTGCTGAACGACCTTTTTTATCGGTAACGGAAACAGATAAGGTATATTTACCATTAGATTGAATTGGATGACGTTTACCATTTTCATCTACATAACTTGGTGCAACAATTTTCCAATTTTGAGTATCTGCTTTTGGTGTAGCCCATGATGAAGATGTACAAATACCTGTTGTATAACAAAGGAATCCACCATTTGCATCAATTTCAAACATATCACCATTCCATTTTACACTGCTTAATCCTTTCGCATTATAAACAGCGATACTAACATCATAACTTTGTCCTTCAACGAGTTGTAAAGATTCAAGTCCTAAATCAACACTTAATTTTTTCTCTTTATATTCAAGAACGATATAGTTGTTACGATCAACTAAGTCATAACGACTACCAGCTAATGAACGTGCTGCTTGAACCATATCTGGATCTAACTGATCTTTTAAAGGAACCCCCATACGATAATTCATCGTCAATGAAGCAGAAGTGGCTTTTTGATTATTTTGTCCTCGCTTATGTTCCGCTTTGAGGGTAAAAAGTGGCACAGGTGTGTAATCAACGCTTGCTGTCACTGCTCTAGGATTTTTTTGTAGGTTATCTTTACCAAATAATGCCACTTTATCACCAAAGTATTGTTCATACATTAATGAACCACCTAAATGAGGGTACTGTGGTAAATAACCTTGAAAACGAACATCAAAACCTTTTGCAGCACGTTCTAAATAATCATCAAAATCACGAGATTGTTTCCAATTTGATAATGGATGATAATAGTTAGCTGCAAGTTTCATGTAGTCACTCCAAGCCTCAACACCTAAACCTAAACGATTGTGTGAACGTTGAAAGTCATGATCCAAAAATACGTTATAGCCTAATAACCATTTTTTATCTGCAAAGTCCCAACGTTGACCAATACCAATATTTCCAATACGTCGTTTATGTTCATATTCTTGAAATGATATTTGACTAAATATCAAGGTATTTTCTGTATCATACCAAGGACTAAATAGTTTAACGTTGACGTTACTAAATTGTCCTTTATCACTAACGTCAAAAGATAATTGAGCCGTACCAAAACGCCCTAAGAAGTCTTGGGCAGCGGTACGAAGTGGATCAACAACATGATTTTTCACACTACTGCGTAAATAATCCTCTGCGTAATCCTTACCTCGATTGGCCAATTGACTTGATAAGCCACCATTTTCAGATGATAATAGTTGTTTCCAATCTTGTGTTGCTAATGTCTGTAAAGCATAAGCAACATGAGTTGCAAGCTTATCTTTATCTGCCTGTACATCATAATTTTCATCTGATCCTAAATCCGGTAAATTTGTATATTTGTTTTGTTTAGTATCTTCAGCTTTACTTGTACTGATGGCAGGTAGTAGTGGGGAGTTTTCAGGAAGCACGAGAAGCTCACCTTCTTCAATCACATCCTTTTTATCAAAGCGCCCATTGTTCATTTTGCGTAGTTGGTCAACATTTATACCACTTATTAATGCTATTTGGTAAAGGCTAGCCTTTTTATTGTTAACCATTTCTCGAACTTTAATACCATTTTTAAGTTCAATAACTTTACTGTTGTCTACAGCAACAGTAGAAGTGCCTTGTTTCGAATCCAATGCCATAGCTGTCTGGCAATTTAATGCCAGAACAACTAAGGTTGAAACAATTTTTAAATTAAGATTTGTTTTCATCTTAATCATTCCTCATATTTCACTTTATTGATAATATATGTATCAAAAACACGTTTTATTCAGCTTTTTGATAAAAAAGCTTCTTTGTTTAGAATAAAAAAACGATAGCATTTTTATTGTCTTTAAAATTCTTTACAAAAAATTACTTTTTTTAAGATTATATTACAAAGAAGTCATTGTTCAATAACTTTTTTAAAATATTTGTAAAGATTTGATGAAAATGTCTTCAGAATATGAGGAGAGATAGATTAAAATAAAACGTGGGATTTATTTATCAATTTGATAATATTAATAATACATTAGTTCTCTTTATCTAATACTAAATAAAGCAGATAAAAAAGATAGAAATATTAGAATATTAGTATCTTTTTTTATAAAAATGTCATTTTCAGCAAGAATACTAATTATTGTTCTTCATTATATATTTCAAGATTTTCTGATTCTTTACTATTAAAAGCTTTTTGATTTTGATTTCTTGTTTGTTCTAATTGAAGCAAATAGCTTTCATCAATACCGTCTGTAATATATTGCCCATCAAACACTGAACACTCGAAATGATGAATCTTAGGGTTCTCTTCACGGATTGAGTCGATTAAGTCAGATAGATCCTGAAAAATTAGTCTATCTGCACCAATATCTTTAGCAATTTGCTCGACTGTGCGATTATAAGCGATAAGCTCACTGGCTGTTGGCATGTCAATTCCATATACATTAGGATGCCTAATCTCTGGCGCAGCCGAAGCTAAATAAACTTTTTTAGCACCAACAGAGCGAACCATTTCCAAAATTTTTTCCGAAGTTGTACCTCGAACAATAGAGTCATCGACAAGAAGGACATTCTTTCCTTCAAATTCAATGCGATTAGCATTAAGTTTACGTCTTACAGAAAGTTTGCGTGTAGCTTGACCTGGCATAATAAATGTTCGTCCAACATAACGATTTTTGACAAAGCCCTGCCGATAGGGTTTATTTAAAATTCTAGCAATCTCAAGCGCAGCATCGCAAGATGTTTCAGGAATTGGAATCACAACATCAATATCAACATCTTTCCATTCTCGTGCTATTTTTTTACCTAATTTTTGTCCCATCAATATACGTGATTGATAAACCGATACCCCATTCATGAACGAATCGGGTCGTGCAAAATAAACGTATTCAAAGATACATGGATAATATTGGGGATTATCTGAACATTGTTGTGAATAAAATTGCCCATCTTGTGTAATATAAATCGCTTCGCCGGGTTCGACATCACGTATAAATTCGAAATCAAGTATATCTAAAGCAACACTTTCAGAAGCAACCATATACTCCACTTTTTGATTATTTAAAATGCGTTTACCAATAACTAAAGGACGAATGCCATAGGGATCACGAAATGCAACCAATCCATGCCCAATAATCATTGCGACACAAGCGTAAGCGCCTTTAATAATATTATGTACATGACGTATAGCGGTAAAAATATTATCTGCAGAAAGGGGATAAGTTGGAAATTTGTCTAATTCACTGGCGAAAATATTAAGTAGCACTTCTGAATCAGAATTAGTGTTAATATGGCGTCTTGCTAATTCAAATACTTTATTTCGTAATTCGTTAGCATTGGTTAAGTTACCATTATGTGCAAGTGCTATGCCATAAGGCGAATTAACGTAGAAGGGTTGAGCTTCTGAAGGACTTGAACTTCCTGCTGTAGGATACCGTACATGTCCAATTCCTAATGTACCTTGCAAACGTTGCATATGATGTTCTTGAAAAACATCTTTAACTAAACCATTTGCTTTACGTAAACGAAAGCAGTTTTGTTCATCAATGGTTACAATACCCGCTGCATCTTGACCTCGATGCTGCAATACAGTCAATGCATCATAGATAGATTGGTTAACTGTGCTACATCCTAAAATACCAACAACACCACACATACAATGATTACCTCAAAATTACTGCACTAAAAATGAAGACGAATGTTGTATAAAATCAAAAAACCAACGAATAATAACATGAAAATGAGGAATAAGTTGTGATTCTTTCCAGTATTGCGATTGCGAGAAAGGAGTGAAAGTATCAATAAAAAAGAGAACAGCTGAAACCACTAATATTCCACGTAATGCACCAAAGCAGATGCCTAATACTCGATCTGTCCCTGATAAACCTGTTTTTTGGACTAATAAGCCAATAACATAAGAAATAAATGAGCAAACGAGTAATGTCGCTAAGAAAAGGATAGCTATTGCGACAGAAGTACGGATCAATTCGCTATCAAAATAGGTTAAATACTGAGTAATATAAGCATAAAATCTGCTCGCAATGAAAAATGCCAGCACCCAACTAATCAGAGATAATGCTTCTCGAACAAAGCCCCGTATTATACTGACCATGGCGGAAAAAATTATTACGCCAATAATAGTAAAATCAATCCAATTCATCATAGTAACTCACAATTAATTATTTATAGGAGATATTATTTATTACTTTTATTTTTGAACAAATTTTTTTAATTAGTAATAATAATGCTTTTTTGTTTTGTTAAATTATTAAGATTATCGATTACTTGTTCTGCTTGCTCCCTTTTAGCATAAGGTCCAACTTGTAATTTTATTAATTGGTTAGGTTCTGGCTTTTTAGGAATAACTTTAACGTTATAATTGTTTAATCGTAATAACGCAACAAGTTCTTCAATCTTTTGCTTGTTTCTTAATGCCGCTATCTGAATCATATATAATTTTGAATCTTGCGTAGTTGTGACCGTTTGATCTGTCGTTATCGGTTCATTGACATCTTCTGCATTGATTTCAGGTGAGATTAATGAACTTGGATTTTGGTCTGTGTCTAGTGCATAAGGAAAATTAGCAACCTCACTTGAGTTATTTTGTGTAAAGCTGTCATCAGGAGTATGTTCGACAGATTGAAACTGCTGATTCACTATGTTCGGTTGCAAAATAGGCGTAGTCGATGTTGTTGTATTCGATTTATCGGTGATGATCCATGGTGCTATCAAAGCTAAAATAAGTAATAAAGTGGCAAAACCAACAAGTCGATTTCTCATTCTATTTTGATTATTTGAAGCGTTATTTTTGTCTTTCGTCATGATTAATTTCACTTAATTCATATTGCTCTAAAACTTCAGCTACCGTATGAAATGAACCACATACGACGATAATATCATTATCTTTGGCATCTTGCATTGCTTTTTGATAAGCATCCGCCACATGATCAAATGTTAAAACAGTGGTTTCTTCTTTATCAAGCAAGTATTGCTTTAATACTTCAGCTTTGCAACCTCGCTCACCATAGAGTGTCGCGCAATACCATACATCGCCTTGTAAAATGGATAATGTACTTTTTATATCTTTATCTTTCAACATGCCAATAACAAATCTTATTTTACCTGTTTTGGATTGTTTAGCTTTTAATTGAGCTAATTGTTTAATTAAATAAGTTGCAGCATGTGGGTTATGAGCAACATCAATAATAACCAATGGTGAATATTGTAGCGTCTGAAATCTGCCAACTAAGCTTGCTTGTTTTAATCCTTTAACGATATCGTCTTGGGTAATATTTAAAGAAGAATAACTTAATGCTGCAATTGCTGTCGCAGCATTAGCTAACGGAACATTGGCTATCGGTAAATGATGATAATTTGCCAAGGGGGATTCAAAAGACCATTGATTATCATTAATTTGTTGATAAGACCAATCACTATTTACCGTATAGATAGGACAGTTAACTGATTCTGCCACCAATGGAATGGTGACAGGAACATTTTGCTCACCAACAACAGCAATGCTTTTCGATTTAAAAATACCGGCTTTTTCACGCCCAATACTTTCTCGAGTATTTCCAAGATAATCTACATGATCAATGTCTATTGTTGTGATAACAGCAATATCTGCATCAACAATGTTGGTTGCATCCAGTCGTCCACCTAACCCAACTTCCAACACAACTACATCTAATTTTGCTTTTTTAAACTGATAAAGTGCTGCAAGTGTTGCATATTCAAAATAAGTTAAAGAAATATCACCACGAACTTTTTCAATTTCTAAAAATGCGTTAACCGTTTCTTGGGCTGTTGACTCTTGATTATTAATTCTTACTCGCTCTGTGAAACGTAATAAATGAGGAGAGCTATATACGCCAACTTTTCGTTTTGAAGCGAGTAAGATCATTTCCAATGTTCGGCAAGTTGTACCTTTGCCATTAGTTCCTGCAACCGTAATAACATAGGGACCAGGTTGCAAAATATCTAAACGCTGAGCAATGATTTTTACTCGCTCTAATCCCATATCAATAGTAGTAGGATGCAGTTGCTCTAAATAACAAAGCCATGTCTTTAAGTCAGACATGGCATTAGGTTTTTCATTTTGCATGATCAATTAAACTGTCTCATCAATTGTCATTTCATCGTTATTCACATCATTAAATGGATCGGGAAGTTTCATTAATTTTGCAATTAGGCTGGCAATTTTAGGTCTCATTTCTTTACGATGAATGATCATATCAATTGCGCCTTTTTCCAGTAAAAACTCACTTCGTTGGAATCCTTCTGGTAGAGTTTCCCGTACAGTTTGTTGAATAACGCGTGGGCCTGCAAAACCAATTAATGCTTTGGGTTCGGCAATGTTAATATCACCTAGCATCGCTAAACTAGCTGAAACCCCACCCATAGTCGGATCGGTCATGACAGAAATATAAGGTAAACCTTCATCTTGCATTTTAGCAAGTATTGCACTGGTTTTAGCCATTTGCATCAATGAATAAAGTGCTTCTTGCATTCTTGCACCGCCACTTGTTGAAAAACAAATTAACGGGCATTTATCGGCTATCGCTTGTTCAGCAGCACGGGTAAACAAAGCCCCAACAACTGATGACATCGATCCACCAATGAAAGCGAATTCAAAACAGGCAACCACAACAGGAATACCAAGTAATGTTCCTTTCATGACAACCATAGCTTCTTTTTCGCGTGTCTCTTTTTGAGCCGCAGATAAACGGTCTTTGTATTTTTTAGTATCTTTGAATTTTAAAATATCTTTTGGCGCAAGATCAGTTCCAATTTCTACATCTGAATCCTCATCTAAAAAATGGTATAACCTGACGCGCGCAGGGATATGCATATGGTGATCACACTTAGGACAAACCTCTAAATTACGATCTAATTCAGCTTGGTAAATGACTTGTTCACAGTTACTGCATTTTGTCCAAACGCCACCGGGTATATTCGCTTTTTTATGATCTGATGATATATTATTTTTACTTAAAATCTTTTCAATCCAGCTCATTATGATTCTCTCATTGTGCTATACTCTAGAAAATATCGGGCTATTGTATAATACTTTGTGCTAATTCTTAATAGTTGTTTTAAATTTATCTTATTTGTTAACCATGTTTATAAAAAATATTCTTTTACCAAACAATCGTATTTTTTCATTTTAACGCTGATTTTAATATCCAACCAACTGAATATTTTAGATTAAATTATTGCATTTAAGTCACAAAGACAGCCTCTACTTCAATTAAGCGGTATGCTTACAATAATTCGGTTTATTCATAAAATTTTGAAAAAATCATTTAATCAATTCGTTTAATGAAATGCCTGATTTTAAACCCCATTGCAATCAATGATGCAAAATAAATAACGATACCTACCGTGACCAATAACAATAAACGACTTATTCGCATTAACATTGAACCCGTTGACCAATCTGGTAATAATTTCGATCCAAACCATAATACTAATGACATTAACAGTACCGCTATCACAATTTTAATTAAAAATTTACCCCAACCTGGCTGTGGTTGATAAAGTTCCTTTTTACGTAATTGCCAAAATAATAATCCAGCATTAAAACATGCTGCCAGCCCAATTGATAACGAAAGACCAGCATGTTGTAGTGGACCAATAAAAACCATATTCATTAGTTGCGTTAAAATTAATGTGACAATCGCAATTTTGACAGGTGTCTTAATATCTTGTCTGGAATAGAAAGCGGGTGCCAAAACTTTGATTAGAATAAGCCCAAGTAAACCGATAGAATAAGCTATTAAAGCACGTTGTGTCATTAATGTGTCATTTATTGTAAATTGTCCATATTCAAAGAGTGTTGAGATAAGTGGACGAGAAATCACACCTAATGCGACCGTGCTTGGCAAAGCCAATAAAAAACAGAGACGTAATCCCCAATCTAATAATTCCGAATATTGTTTATGATCACCATTTGAAAAGCTTTTAGCTAATGACGGCAATAAAATGGTACCCAATGCGACACCCAGTACGCCAGCTGGAAACTCCATTAATCGGTCAGCATAATACATCCATGAAACCGATCCCGAAATTAAGAAAGAAGCAAAAATCGTATTAATGATTAGAGATATTTGCCCAACCGATACCCCTAAAATTGCAGGCCCCATTTGTTTCAACACTCGCCATACACCACTATCTTTTAAATTGATACGAGGTAGCACTAGCATACCTATCTTTTTTAAAGTCGGAAGTTGATAAAGCAATTGTAAAATGCCGCCGACTACGACAGATACCGCTAATGCCAGCACCGGTGGATTAAAATAAGGCGTTAAAAATAGCGTAAATACAATCATGCTAATATTAAGCAATGTCGGTACGAAAGCAGGAACCGAAAAGCGATTCCACGTATTAAGTACGGCACCAACTAATGAAGCAAGTGAAATAAAAAAGATATAGGGGAAAGTGATGCGAAGCATGATGGTTGCAAGTTCAAATTTGTCGATAGATTCTTGCATAAAACCTGGCGCTGTCAGCATAATGATAAAAGGTGCAGTCATTACCCCAATTAACGTAACGATAGCCAATACTAATGTTAATAGACCGGCAACATACGCAATAAAAGTCCGTGTTGCCTCGATCCCTTGTTGATTTTTGTATTCAGCCAAAATGGGGACAAATGCTTGTGAAAAAGCCCCTTCAGCAAATATTCGTCTCAATAAATTAGGAAGTTTAAAAGCCACAAAAAACGCATCGGTAGCCATTCCTGCACCAAAAAAACGTGCAATTATTGCATCTCGAACAAAGCCTAAAACTCGAGATACCATTGTCATTGAACTTACAGTGGCTAAAGATTTTAATAAATTCATAGATAAGATAGGAGCCAAAAAACAAATGATAGGCATAGTCTACAAATTATTCATTTATTTCACCATGCTTTTTTATAAATAATAATGTTTATGAATTGAAATATTGTTACTATTCAAACAATAAGCGGATTGAAATACTAATCAGACAAATATTATCATCAATTATTCAATATAGGATTTTTATTTCATTCCGCTTTTATTTCTTCATTGGTTATAATTTATAACTTGCAGTTAACAATACAGCTCTAGGCGTGCCAGGCATACTACTTGAACGCCAATATTCTTTTCCTAATAAATTTGTTACTGCAAAAGTCATTTCAAAAGAAGAAGATTGATACCCTATTGCAGCATTCCATACAACATACCCAGGACGTTTATATTGATTTTTATCATCATTAAACATTGATCCCTTATAATTAACCTCAACTTCAGTAAACCAATTGTCGTAAGGCAAATAACGTATATTTAAGTAACCGCTATGCTTAGATGTATTGGGCAAATATTTTCCTTGATTAACTGGCATTTTTTTATCTTTATGAACTTTAGCTTGCTGATAACCAATACCGCTGTTAATGTACCATTTTGGTGTTAATTGTCCGATGATACTTAGCTCGATACCTTGACTGCGGTCACTGCCTTTTACCTGCCAATTATAAGGATCGTTCACCGCATCGGGTTGATAACGAACGTTGTATAATTCAAGATTATAAAGTGCAATTTGAGAAGATAATTTATCATTTAACCAATCACTTTTTACGCCTATTTCATATTGCCTTGAATATTGTGGTTTATTATCGTAAACCGTTTTCGAGTCTGTTGAAATGGTAATCAGTCCTCGTCCACCATAAGGTGCAAAATTTTTACTATAGGAAGCATAAAAACTTTGCGATTCGATAGGTTGCCAAATTAAACCGATTCGAGGGCTTAACGAGTGACCATTATATGAACGGCTTTGATGTTTAATTTTATCATCTGATGCAAATTCGTAATTGTCATAGCGTAAGCCCATCAACAATTTCCATTGTGATGTAAAACTCATTAAATCTTGCCAATAAATCCCTTTTGAAGTCGCTTTATGATTCGTTTTAGTATTTAGCTTATTGTAATGTGGTTTTTTAGAATTCCAGTGTGGATGGTAAGGCTCAACGACTTCAGGGTAAACACTCGTTAATGCTAATCTAGGTTGACGTTTTTCAATATTATATTCAATGCCGACTAACATATCATGACCGATACTTGCTGTAGTAAATTTGCCTATTACATCGAGTGTATTACTATAGGTTTTATTATCTGTTTCTTGCCAAGCTCGTCGAAATTGTAGTTTCCCTGCATAGTTACACGTTTTTCCACTATTTGTTTTGCCATTTAAATGACAATAATCACCACCATAAATATGGTCAAAATTTTGACTCGCTTGACGATAAAGGTTAGTTAATTTTAGTGACCAATCATCATTAAATTCAAAACCTATCACCGAACGTAATGATTTAAAATTATCTTTTACGTAATCATCAGGATGCGCATAGGTTGTTTTAATTGAAACCCCTTTTGGTAAATTATAGTAAGCTGGTCCTCGGTCTGGTTTACGCCATAAGTGATCATGAGTATATTGTACTAACCAATTAAACCCGTCTAAATTATCATAGAGTATACTTGGCGATACCATGGTGTCTCT
The DNA here is from genome assembly GCF_046635725.1 of Gilliamella sp. CG22. NCBI lineage: Bacteria > Pseudomonadati > Pseudomonadota > Gammaproteobacteria > Orbales > Orbaceae > Gilliamella > Gilliamella sp. CG22. Next base: position 14,129 of record NZ_JBIDFK010000011.1, on the reverse strand, counting down.
TTGTTTAATTCCTTTGCGAAAACTTTTTTCTGATTGGTGATCAACTGTCATTCGGATCGCTAGTTTCTCATCGACAACATGATTAATATCGACCATACCGCCATATTTATCCCATGAACCACTACGTAAGCTTAAAACATTAGGTGAATCAAAATTAGCTTGTTTACTAATCATGTTTATCATTCCCCCACCAGAACCACGACCATAGAGTACCGAAGCGGGACCTTTCAATATTTCCACGCGTTCAATATTGGCTGTACTTTGCCTAACTTGCCCACTTGCACGGACACCATCCCGATAAATATCGCCAGAACTTGCGGAAAAACCGCGTATTTTTATGCCTTCATCCCGCATATCATAAGTAGTATCAACACCGGGTAATTTATTGACGATTACACTTAAATCATTTTGTCCAAAAATTTTTTCTTGATCAATGTTAACGGAATTAATGGATTGGGGTATATCTTTAATATCAAATGGCATTTTTGTCGCGGTTGATGATTTTTTTATTCGCTGGTCATTGATATCGGTAATGTTGGCAACAACCTTCATTGTTTCGATGTTTGCAACATCGTCTATTTTATCTTGAGCGCTAACAAAGGGTGCTGTACTTATTAGCCCCAAAATAGCGAATTGATGACTTAATTTCATTGTTTTTCCTATCTTTTATCGTTTTATTATAATTTGTTTCAGTTGGCTAAAGTTAAAGCAACAATAAATATGATAATGATTATTATTTACATTTACAACTTATTTTCTGTTTTATAAAAATATTGCGACAAAGAATATTAAAATCTAACTGAAATTAAGCGTTATTCAATGGTTGTTTAAATGGATTGCGGTTTGAGTATAATTAATTAAAAGGAGGTCTCTGTATTTTACCCTATCCTATAGATAGGCTGTAAAATAGATTGCTTTAAAATCGAGAAAATTTAACAAATGAACATAATTTTTTAACCCTTTTGTTGTGTTAACCCATCTTTTAAGCTTAACAGAATAATGGTTTAATATTATTTCCGATAAATATGATCACTAAAATTTGTTAAATTCAATTGATTTCTAATTTGATTTTGAAGGAGAGAAAGTGGTGGGTCGTGAGCGATTCGAACGCTCGACAAACGGATTAAAAGTCCGCTGCTCTACCGACTGAGCTAACAACCCATTATGAAGAGACGCTTTGCACCTTTTTTGCTATAGGTACAAGCAATTTCGGGTTGCTATATTACTTATAATTATGAGGTAATGCAACCCTTTTCTGAAAGCTTTTTTTCAAAAGCTGGTTTTTCATACGTTTTGACTAAAGTGAAGCGAGTTTCTTTTTGGCAAGGTTCACCGCATTTTTATCTTTAGGGTATTTATTGACTACTTGTTGAAAAACAGCTTTAGCATTCTTATTATCTCCTTTTTCAAGTAAAATCAAGCCTACTTTATAAAGACTATCTGGTGCTTTCGCTGAGTTTGCAAAATCTTTCACTACCGTTGCATAATGAAACGTCGCATCATCTTTTTTACCTTGCTTATAATAAACTTGACCAAGCCAATAATTCACATTAGCACGATATATCGATTTTGGGTAAGTTTCTAAAAACTTTTTAAAAGCTAAAATGAGTTCATTACTTTGATTAGCATCACTAATAAATTGCATAATAAAATTATAATCGGTTTTATCATTTCCTGTGGTTGTCCAATTTATTAATGCACTCGATTCAGTTTGGGTAGTTTGTGATGCTGATTGATTAGATGAGTTGTTAGTTTGATTTGGTGAGAATTCGGTACCATTGGTCATCTGTTGTAAAATCATTTTTTGACGTTCAATAGTCTGATTTAGTTGATATTTGGTATCTTCCAATTGACCACGTAAGGTATCAACATCCGATTGTAAATCACTAATCTTTTGCTGACTCTCAATCAATAACTGTCCTTGTGCTTGTATCATTCTTTCTAATTCAGCATTACTTGCTGCATAACCGTAACCGGTAAACAAAAGCAATATGAGTGATGTAATTATTTTTTTATGCATAAATGAAAACTCAATATGAAAAATTAACGGCTGAACCTTCAGCCGTTATGAAATATAATTAATATACAACAACCGCTCGACGATTTTTAGCGTACGCAGCTTCATCATGACCTAATACGGCAGGTTGCATTTTACCAAATGATCTTATCAGCATTTGGCTAGAAGAGACACCATTCGCTTGTAGATAAGAAGCAACAGCTACAGCACGGCGTTCACCAAGTGCGATATTATATTCTGGTGTTCCTCGTTCATCAGCATGCCCTTGAATCACAACTTTCATTGAGGTATGAGCACGTAAGAAACCTGCATGAACATCTAACATGCGATTATATTCAGGTTTAACATTATATTTATCAAAATCGAAATAGACAGTATTCATTTCTTGTTGTTGTAATCTTGCAAGCAAAGCACGATCTTCTCTTGTTAAAGTATCGCTAAAATTACCATTCGCGTCGGTACCATTTTTAGAAGAACATGCTGTCAAAGCAATTAATGGTAAAGCTATAGCTGCTACCTTAAGATATTTAGAGAATTGCATTGTAATAACTCCTTTGTGTTTTTAAATAAATTAATATTTATTTTTAGCCGATCCAACTGATTTCAAATATCGTTTGTTACCAGTTTGGAAATAAAGTTGATATATTGTATTTCTTAACTCTTCAGTATAAATTGAATATTTATCATTTTAATTTATCAAGTTCGACAGTAATTTATAAATAAGGTGACCAAGATGGAAATTTCACTTGTCCATCTGATACGGGTAATTCAGCTTTAAAAAAGCCATCAGTCGATACAAGATTCAAAATCGACCCTAATCCTTTCGTCGAACTGTAAATAATCATGGTACCATTTGGCGCAATACTTGGAGTCTCATCCAAAAATGTATCAGTCAATCTTTGGTAGGTTTTGGTTGCCATATCATATTTCGTGATGTGTTGTTCACCATTGTTAGTTGAAATCATTGCAATAAACGATCCATCTGGAGAAACACGAGCATTCTGATTTTGAGTATTATCCCATGTTAATCTTTGAGGTGTACCACCATTTATATTGATACTGTAAAGTTGTGGACGTCCAGCTTGATCTGACGTATAAACAATTGTTTGGCTATCTGGCATCCAAGAAGGTTCAGTATTATTACTTCGACCAGTTGTAATTTGAGTGATTTGTTTAGAATTTAAATCTTTAATATAAATATTTAAGTTACCATCTTTAGAAAGTGCAAATGCCAACTTTGTACCATCTGGCGAAAATGCGGGAGCACCATTATGTCGAGGGAAAGAAGCAACGGTTTCAATGGCGCCGTTTTCTAAATTTTTCATGACCAATGCAGAATTTCCACTTTCGAAAGTAACAAACGCTAATTTTTTACCATCCGGAGACCAAGTTGGTGACATAAGTGGGGCTTTAGAACGATGAACGGTTACTTGATCATAACCATCATAGTCTGACACTCTTAATTCATGCGTGTACGGCCCTCTGTTGGTCTCTACAACATAAGCGATGCGTGTTCTAAAGGCACCTTTAATTCCAGTAAGTGATTCGAATATCTCATCACTTGCCGAATGTGCGGCCAAACGCACCCAACGTTGACTTATTGTAAATTGGTTTTCAGCCAAAATAGCACCCGGTTTATCAACGGTGTCGATTAATTGATAAGTAATGTGGTATTTCCCTGAAGCATCAGGTTGAATTGAACCGACGACAACAGCTGAAACGCCAAGATTTTTCCATACAGCAGAATTAACTTCAGATGCGGTTGTCGGTTTTTGTGGCATATTTTCGATGTCGATTGGATTAAATTTACCGCTATTGCGTAAGTCAGATGCAATAATATTTTCAATTATTTGGGGTGGTTCTCCCGATCCTGTCCATTTAAATGGTGAAACAGCAATAGGCTTTGCGGTACTGACACCTTCAGTAATATTTATTTGAATCCCTGTATTATCTGCCCAACTATTACTGATTAAAGCAAATAAAAATATAGAACAAATTATCAAAAAGCGAGAGGCGTATTTGATCATCTTAAATTCCTTAAATTAAACATAAATAACTACGTTAGATTCACTATATATTAGTAGTTGGAGAAAAGTAATAAAAATTAAAACATACGATTATTATCACTTAAAAATGGCAATTTTTATATTTCAACAATTTCTACATACTTTTTCATTAAGAAAGATAGCTGATATTAAATAACAAGTCTATAGTATATGGAATAAAAAGGTTAATATAATTTTAACGCTTTTTTTGTTAAAAAGATTGGTTATGCTAATTTAACTTTTGAGTTATCAAAAAAAGAAAAATAATTGTTTTAAAATTAAAAATTTTCAAACTGTCTGAAAAGATGTTTTAGCCTAGTGTGTTTATTAACATATTTATCGTTTTGAAAAAAAATAAGTATCCATTTGTTTTTTACTATTTTTGACAATTATCACAAAAAAAAGTATTCCGCTGACCTATTTTTTGCGATTTTATTATAGTCTGACAATTATGGCATTCTTGTCCTTCTCGCCCATATACTTGTAATTTTTGAGCAAAATAACCAGGCTTTCCATTAGATTGAAGAAAATCTTTTAGTGTCGTTCCACCTTGTTTAATCGATTTAGTCAGAACTTGCTTGATCGCTGAAACTAATCTTTCAAACTCGACTAATTGTAATGAATTCACTTTTCGATTGGGATTAATTTTTGCCATATGCAACGATTCCGATGCATAGATATTTCCTACACCAACAACAATATGATTATCCATAATCCAACTTTTAATTGGTATTTGACGATTTTTCGCTTGCGCCAACAGATACTCTGCTGAAAACGCATCACTCAAAGGCTCAGGCCCCAAATGGTTTAATTGAGAAACCTCTTCAAGCGAATTAGCCCAGAGCCATGAACCAAAACGTCTTGGATCAGTATAACGCAATACAACACCATTTTCTAAAACCAAGTCTATATGATCATGCTTTGCGACTTCCTGTTGTTCATCAAATAAAATACGCAAACTACCAGACATTCCCAAATGAATGATAATCCAATTATGTGCTAGCTGTATCAACAAATATTTTGCACGTCTTTTGACATCCAAAATGACTTCTCCATGAGAACGATGAATGAGTTCATCAACAGGCCAACGTAATTTTGGTTGCCTAACTATTATTTGCTTTATAGTTTGCCCTTTTAAATAAGGCAAAATACCTAGGCGACTTGTTTCCACTTCGGGTAATTCAGGCATTTTATTTCACCTAATTATTTAACATTTCAGTGACCCAAGTTGGTACTTGCTGACTTGGAGTCGGTTGATTATTGTTATTACATAAACTTTGTGTATTGGTTGTCCAAACAGGTAACTTTCGACCACTACGATCATCACATTGCCACTGACCATTCTCATCTATCGATAGCATATAGATATTTTGAGGTATCGGTAGCGACAACCTTTTAGGTGGATTATTTTGTAAGTATTCACTATATATTTTTAAGGCACCTGTTGCACCTGTTAATTTCATTGGCGAATGGTCATCCAACCCAATCCAAACAACAGCGACATTTTTACCATCAATACCTGTAAACCAACTATCACGAGAATCATTACTGGTTCCGGTTTTAGCAGCTAAGTTAAATGATCCATATTTTCGTTTTAGAGACCGTGATGTCCCCGATTCCACAACTTGTTGCATAGCATAAGTAGTTAAATAGGCTGATTGCTGTGAAACAGCTTGAATCTGTTTAGGATAGTTTTGATATACCAATTCTCCCTTATCCGTTAGTACATATCTTAAAATAGATAACGGCGAACGTTGTCCATTGTTTGCAATCGTTTGGAACATTTGTGCTGTTTCTAAAGGTGTTAACTCTAAAGCACCTAATAACCGTGAAGGTAGATTCGTAATACGATCACTTGGCACACCCAATGCTTGCAGGGTATTTTTAGTCGCATCAAGACCAAGAGCCATCCCTAAGTTGACGGTTGGTACATTTAACGAAAGTGCTAAAGCATCCACTAACATGACACGATCACGAAACTTACGATCATAATTTTTCGGTTGCCAGTACGAACCATTATCAAGCTTTATTGAAAGTGGTGAATCATCCAACCACGTATTAAGTTGAAAACGATCCGGTTGCCCTAATGCTGTTAAATATGTTGAAGGCTTAGCAAGTGAACCAATTGCTCTTCGGGTTAACCATGCACGGTTGTAACCAGGATAACGAGGCTCTGCACTACCAATAATTGCACGAATTTCGCCGGTTTCTCGGCTAACAATAACCATGGCTGTTTGTAAATCTTTATTAGTTGATTTACGTAATTTTTCAATTTCATTCGTAACTGATTGTTCTGCCGCTGCTTGGGCAACAGGATCAAATGTCGTAAAAATCTTCATTCCTGAAAGGTGATCTGCTTTATCACCTAATTGCTTTCTTAATTCACTACGAACAACTTGCATAAAAGCAGGTTGTGGCGAAATAACACCACCTTTTGGTAAAACAGATAGTGGGCGCTGACTTAATAGATTATATAACTCATCATCAATAATTCCTTGTTGCTCGGTCAGCTTTAGAACAACATTTCGGCGTTCTAAAACTTGTTTAGGTTGCGTCCAAGGATTATATAACGAAGCCCCTTTTACCATTCCAACTAGAACTGCTTGCTGATCGAGCGTCAATTCATTAACAGGACGACCAAAATAGTAAAGGCTAGCAAGTGGAAAACCGTGGATCTCCTCACTCCCAGCTTGTCCAAAGTAAACTTCGTTTAAATACAACTCTAAGATACGTTCTTTACTATAACGAGCATCAAGAATCATCGCCATATAGGCTTCACGTATTTTACGGCTTAAACTACGTTCATTAGTTAAAAATAAGTTTTTTACAGTTTGTTGAGTTAACGTGCTTCCACCTTCGGTACGACCTGTGGTAAGGTTGACATAAATTGCTCGCCCAATCGAATATAAACTCACGCCATGATGATCATAAAAACGTTTATCCTCAGTAGCAATTAAAGTTTTAATCAGTGAATCAGGAAATGCTTTGAGAGGAACAAATAAACGTTGTTCTCCATTAGGTGAGTGCATCATTGTAATTAATTTTGGATCGATCTTAAGTAATCCAAAATCACGTCCTGTATCTAAATTAGTAATACGATCTATTCGATTATCATAGAACGTAATTCTAACTCGAAAAGCTTGTTCTTCACCATCAGGAAAAGTAAAAGGGCGACGGTATATTTCAACAGCATCATTACTGACGATGAATTCACCGGGTCGAGTAGCTTGCGTATCCTGTTGTCGATATTGTGCACCTATTAACAACGTTACAACATCGCTTAAACTGTATTCACTTTCTGGCTCAAGATCGATAATTTGACCATAAACAGCTGCAGGTAATTCCCAAACATTACCATCTATGCGTTCTTTTATTTGTTGATCGAGATAAATACCATACATTACGGTCACAGCCACAAAAACTAAAAACAGTTTAAATAGCAATGACAAAAATCGGCGCCAAAGTGAGCGTTTTTTATTTTTATTTTTATTTTTTTTTACTTTTTGAGTAGGTTTCTTTTTTGTAGATTTAGTCGAAGTATTCAAAGCTCACCTAAAATTCGTCATAAAATATATTTCGTTATCATAACACAATTTTTCAAAGATATATCTGCCTTGTTTATTTAGCACATATTTAGCTTAAAATGGTGTATCTACAAAATTAATTATTAAATTCTAGTCGTGGTTTAATACTTTTCACTTTCGCAACAAAAGCGTTTTTAGATTTACCTGTTAAACCTTCATCTATAGGTAAATTAGCTGTTAATGGATTCACAGGTTTATTATTGATATGTAATTCGAAATGTAAATGTGGCCCTGTTGAACGTCCAGTATTGCCTGACAATCCTATTTGTTCACCTTGTTTAACCTGTTGTCCTGGTTTAACGAGAATCTTATCTAAATGCATATAAGTCGTCATATACTGACGCCCATGCCTTATAGCGATATAATTACCTGCTGATCCACTATATTTAGCGATCACAACTTCACCATTCCCCACCGATAAGACAGGTGTTCCACGAGATACCGCAAAATCAACACCATTATGAGGCGCTATTTTTCCTGTCACAGGGTGTAAACGACGAGGATTAAATTGAGAAGAAACACGCGCTTTTTTTGCTAATGGATAACGGAAAAAACTTTGGGATAAGCTATCTCCATTAATATCATAATATTTACCGTCATCGGCGAGAACAGCATAATAGTCTTTTGAGCCATTTTTGAAGCGAACCGCTAACAATTGGCTATTCGATAAACGGTCGCCATGCATCTCACGAGACAGAATAACCGAAAATTTGTCGCCAATTTGTAAGCGTTTAAAATCTAATCGCCATTGTAAAGCACGAGTAATAATACCGATTTCAGTACTAGTTAAACCACTTTTACGGGCATCAGCAATAAAATTAGATTTTATTTCACCTTTAATAACAACTTCTTGTAAAATTCCTTCGACCGTTTCTGAATTCTCAACAAAGTCATTACCCGATTTTTCATACATTCGGATATTGTTGCTTGAGATAGTCCAGTTCAAGTTTTGTAAATTATGGTCATCGTCTGTTGTCCACATCAACTGTTGACCAATTCTTAAATTAGCAAGCTGTTTAAATTTGGACGTTAATTCATAAACATCATTTCGATTTACGTTATATCGTAATAAAATATCATGTAAGGTATCGCCCCGAACAATGGTATATTGTACAGTATTGTCTTTTTCATCAATGATTTTATCTAAGTCATCTTTGACAATTTCATCTTCCGGTTCATCAGAGGATTCTATCACAGTAGAATTTGAATTACCGTCGACTAATTCAACCTGACCTTCTCCAATACTTACAGGCACAGAAGTATTATTCACGGTTGTTTCAACTTGAGGATTCAACGGTATATAAACCGTGCGATCCAAATTCAATGGTCGCCATAATATCGTAAAAAAGATAACAACAAGAAGAACGCCTAATATTGAAAAATAGGGAAATTTCACTTTGCTTTTTTCAATATGACGATTTTCAATCTTTCGAGCCAAAATAAACCTTAACTATTTATTATCTATCTGATTATTTATCTAAACAATCCAACAATTGTTGAGTTAATTTCATTAAAAATTGAAAATACGCATCTTTTGAAGGCATTATATCTGTCCCCAAAGGATTCAATTCTCCAATTCTGACATTTGTTCCATTAACCAATTTTTCAATAACTGCTGGGCTAAACTGAGGCTCTATAAAAACACATACTGCTTGGTGTTCTTTTAACTTTTGTTGAATAGCATAAACTTTTTGAGCGCCCGGTTGAACTGCTGGATTTATAGTAAAACTACCTAGATTTTTTAATCTAAACTGTGATTCAAAATACCCATAGGCATCATGAAATACAAAATACCCTCTATTTTGGACGTTTATTAATTTTTTTGCAATGTTTTGTTCTGTTTCAGATAATTTTATAGTGAATTCGTTTAGATTTTCGTCAATTTTTATTTTTTTATCTGGATAAAGGGTGATAAGTTTATCATGAATGGATTGCGCAATAATTTTCGCTATTTCAGGCGAAAGCCAAATATGTTCATCATATTCACCATGATGATCATGGTCTGATTGATGATGATTTATTTCTTCATGAGAATGATCATCGTGATTAGTTCGAAGCAAAGTCTTAATTGCAGGAATTTCCATTAATTCAATTTGCTTTTGTTTATCGATATTTTTCAATAAGGTTGGCATAAAAGTTTCCATATCTTCACCAACCCAAATAACTAATTCCGCTGACTTAATATTCTTTAAATCAGAAGGTTTTAATGAATAAGTATGAGGAGAAGCACCGTCCGGTAAAAGAATTTCTGCATCAGTGATGCCTGATGTAATAGCTTGAGTAATAAAACCTATTGGTTTAACCGACGATATAACCGTAGCATTAGCATAATTACTTGCGCTTTGTATTATTAATATTGGGGTTAAGATTATTAAATACTGTATAAACAGTTTAAAAGTCTTCACGATATGATTTTTCACGTTATTATCCAATGCTATAATTTATGATAGAATAAAATTTAATATTGTTATAATATAACATAACATTTAGGTGAGCAAGGGCTACCCGTTTCATGACTCAATTAATTTCACTTGAAAATGTCTCCGTTGAAATCAATCATCAAAAAATATTAGATAATATTTCATTAGCTATTAAGCTAAATCAGATTATTACATTACTTGGGCCTAATGGTGCAGGTAAATCAACGCTGGTTAAAGTCATATTAGGATTACTACCCCACTCTTCGGGACAGATTTGTCGTTTACCGAATTTAACAATTGGTTATGTTCCGCAATCGATAAATTTAAACCCAACTCTCCCTATTACTGTAAAGCGTTTTATGCGGTTAAATAAACAATTAAAAAATGACGATATTTTAAAAACGCTTTCACTTGTTAAAGCAGAATACTTAGTCGATAAATCAATGCATCAATTGTCGGGTGGAGAATTACAGCGTGTTTTACTTGCTCAAGCTTTAGCAAAACAGCCTCAATTACTTATTCTTGATGAACCGACACAAGGCGTAGATGTTAATGGACAAATTCTTTTATATGATTTAATTGCTAATGCAAAAAAACAATTTAATTGTGGGGTATTAATGGTCTCGCATGATCTCCATTTAGTCATGGCTAAAACGGATGAAGTCATCTGTCTGAATCATCATATTTGTTGTTCGGGTACACCTGCTACTGTGTCAAATGATCCTGAATTTGTCTCACTATTTGGTCAACACGGTGCATCACAAATCGCTGTGTATAAACATCATCACAATCACCAACATGACTTATGTAGAACATCGGCTGATCATCAACATGATAAATTAATGCATATAGAAAGGGATCATTAAAATGATTGAATTGTTATTACCTTCTTTGTTAGCTGGATTAAGCTTAACAACCATTACCGGTCCATTAGGAACGTTTGTTGTTTGGCGTAGAATGTCTTATTTTGGTGATACTTTATCTCATGCAGCTCTACTCGGTATTGCTTTTGGTTTTTTATTAAATATTAATCTATTTTATGCAGTAATTTTTGTGACACTGATTTTAGCATTAGGATTACTTTGGTTAGAATCCCAGAAACAACTTCCTATTGATACATTACTGGGTATTCTTGCTCATAGTGCGTTATCTTTAGGTTTAGTTGTAATCAGTCTAATGGGAAACATACGGATTGATTTAATGGGTTACTTATTTGGTGATCTGTTATCGATAACTTACACTGATATCTCTCAAATCGTAATTGGTGTAATATTTATCGGTTTATTATTGATATGGCGCTGGAATGATTTTCTTTTTATTACCGTTAATGAAGAATTAGCTTTCATTCAAGGTATTAATATTCGATTAACAAAATTAATTCTAACACTCCTATTAGCCTTTACTATTGGTATTGCAATGAAATTCGTGGGAGCACTGATTATCACCTCTTTACTTATTATCCCTGCAGCTACAGCTAGATACTTTTCCAAAACACCTGAAGTAATGGCTATACTTTCAATTATTATTGGAATGATATCGGTATTAAGTGGTTTATTATTTTCATTTCTCTATGACACACCGACAAGTCCATCAGTAGTTTTAAGTAATGCTGGCTTATTTTTTGTGTGTTTATTTGTATCGAAGTTTTTTACTGATAAAAATTAACTATTCAAAGAAAAATGGCAATGTTAATTGGACACTACATCACAATAAATCAATATTAAGCCACTTCTCTCATTTTAACAAAGTAACATAATAAATCATTTTAACCATTAATGATTATTTTTATGTCACTTGCAATTATCTACACACGAGCATCTATTGGTATACAAGCACCATTAATAAATGTTGAAGTCCATATTAGCAATGGACTACCAGGCTTTGTATTAGTTGGTTTGCCTGAAGCAACAGTCAAAGAATCTAAAGATCGGGTACGTAGCGCTATTATTAACAGTGGTTTTACGTTTCCTGCCAAGAAAATAACTGTAAATCTATCACCTGCTGATCTTCCTAAAGAAGGAAGTCGTTTCGATCTGCCGATTGCCATTGCAATTTTAGCGGCAACGGAGCAAATTCCTGCTCAGGATTTATCGCAATATGAATTTTTAGGTGAACTGGCGCTATCTGGAAATATTCGCGCTGTGAAAGGTGCTATCCCTGCTGCGATTTCATCACAAAAAAGTCATCGCACATTAATTATTTCAACAGAAAATCAGTCTGAAATTTCTTTAATTCATCATAGCAATGCATTAATCACCAATAATTTATTTGAATTGTGTCAACATCTCAATCATGAAGTGAGTTTATCTAAAGTAAATTACCGTCTAAATGATGATGTAGAAAGTGAAACAGTTAATTTACAAGATGTCATAGGCCAAGAACATGCTAAAAGAGCTTTAGAAATTGCAGCCGCTGGTGGACATAATTTATTGCTTATTGGACCACCTGGAACAGGCAAAACTATGTTAGCCACTCGTTTAACTTCTTTATTGCCGCCATTAACCGATGATGAAGCTCTTGAGAGTGCAGCTATCACTAGTTTAGTCAGTCTAAATGGTTCAATTAAAAATTGGCGTAAACGGCCTTTTAGATCGCCACATCATAGCGCGTCAACTGCAGCACTAGTTGGTGGAGGAACAATTCCAAAACCGGGGGAAATTTCACTGGCACATAATGGCGTATTATTTTTAGATGAATTACCTGAATTTAATCGTAAAGTTTTAGATGCGTTAAGAGAACCCATTGAGTCTGGTGAAATTATTATTTCAAGAGCAAATGCTAAAATACGCTTTCCAGCTAAATTCCAACTTATTGCTGCTATGAATCCAAGTCCTACCGGTCATTATCAAGGAACACACAATAGAACGACGCCTCAACAAGTCATTCGTTATTTGAACCGACTTTCTGGTCCATTTCTTGATAGATTTGATATCTCTATAGAAGTACCACTTTTACCAAAAGGTTCACTAAGTCAGAAAAAAGCATCTGCTGAATCAACAGTATCTATTAGGCAAAGAGTTTTACAGGCAAGAAATACACAATTTGATAGGAATAAAAAATTAAATAGTCAATTAGAAGCAAGTGAAATTGAACACTATTGCCAATTATCTGACGATAATAATGAATATTTAGAACAAGCCTTAATCAAGTTAGGACTTTCAGCTAGAGCTTGGCATCGAATATTGAAAGTATCTAGGACAATTGCGGATTTAGAAGGTTCAAAGAACATAGAACGAAAACATATTTCAGAAGCTTTAAGTTATCGTTCTATGGATAGACTGTTAATTCAATTACACAAAAATATTGGTTAACAGAATCAGTCATCATTATCGACAAAATCATCGTTTACATCAATTTGCGGTTTTCCACCCGATAATGTATGAAAACGTTTTGGTTTATTAATACGAGAAAGGTATTTAAGCCAAACTTTTTCAAAATCGGTTGCAGGCTCTTTTTTACCTTTACAAACTGCAACAAATGATTTTTCTTCTGCTGTTGTCGGTTTTTTTGTTTCTGCATCAAGATCTTTAAATGCACAACCATGCTTTTCTAAAATTTGTGCTTCTTTAATAGTAAAATCACCATGACGAGAAAATCCTCGTGGATAATTTTTATTATCAAAAAAACGTTGTTGACTTACAAAACTTTCAGCCATTTTTTTTCCTCTGGATTGTAAAAGTAGTTGGGCGGAAATTATAATTAACTAAGTAAATCTGTAAATAAATTTTTTTTATTTATATAGATAAAAATAATCAAACGACTAAAATTAAGACAAATTCATGATTTTTTGTGGCAGGGGCGGAGAGTCTCGAACTCCCAACACCCGGTTTTGGAGACCGGTGCTCTACCAATTGAACTACGCCCCTAAATAAGGTGGCGGAACGGACGGGGCTCGAACCCGCGACCCCCTGCGTGACAGGCAGGTATTCTAACCAACTGAACTACCGCTCCACCGTATTTGGTATGATTACATAGTATAACTTAAAATTTAAAAGTCTGGCGGCACCCTACTCTCACATGGGTAATACCCACACTACCATCGGCACTACGGCGTTTCACTTCT
>NZ_JBIDFK010000010.1:0-84052 GCF_046635725.1 Gilliamella sp. CG22 | reverse complement strand
ATAACATTTCATACAGCTTGTTGTTCTCTATCCCTTATATACCAAATCCGTAATGCATAAGCTTAAACCGACGATTTGAAGCTAACATTTTGCATTTTATGGTTTTATTTTATGTTTTTATATAAAAACATTTTTTTAGGATAGATTATTTTTTGACAGGAGACAAGCTTTTTTTTCTTTTTTAGAAACAAATGCGCAATTTATTGGAAATGATTACTCGTTATTTTTTTAATCTCAACAAACAAATTCTAATTATAAATCATTAATCAAATGGTGTTGCACAAGCAATAACCGATAAAAGTCAGAATAATGAATTTATTTCTAGCTCTTTTAATCTGGGTATAATTTCTTTATGTTCGGTTTAATCATCAATTGTTAATTTTTAAACGATTGAAAATATAGCGCCCGTGCATTTAGTTGCTAAAGAACAACCTCTTCATCCATAAAATTATTGAACATACTTTTAAACACTAACTGATTATTTATCGCTTAGATTTGCTAAGTGAATTAATGGAATAGCCCATTAGTTAAGTAAAAATAAGGCGAGGGCACAAAAGGAAGATGATACATGGCAATTAGTCATGACCAATTAACGAAACAAGACAAGTCAGGCTGTAGGCAAAAATAGGCTGGTGCGCAAGAAAGTTGTAAAAAGATGAAATGCCTAAAATAGCATTTTGAACATAACTAACTATATGATAAATATTCAATTCTATTTTAGATAGCTAACAAAGCAGATCGCCTAAAAAAACGACAAAAAAGTTGGTGGAATTTTACACTTTGCTATTTTAATTAATAAACAATAGGTTATAATTAGGGTGTTCCCTGTACACACAGGGATAAACCGATAAAATGCCAATTAATTTGTGTAAATCATTTGTGTTCCCTGTACACACAGGGATAAACCGGTTAATCATGAAATTATGTATCATTTAACAATGTGTTCCCTGTACACACAGGGATAAACCGGTCGAGCTGAATTACAAAAACAGATTGACGGAGTGTTCCCTGTACACACAGGGATAAACCGGCCTTAATACTTTCCAGCTCCTTAGTATGTAGCGTGTTCCCTGTACACACAGGGATAAACCGTTGGAGGGGGTTATAACCCGTCCAGACGGCAAGTGTTCCCTGTACACACAGGGATAAACCAGCAGGAGTGAGTTTTAAATGAAAAAGAAATTTGTGTTCCCTGTACACACAGGGATAAACCGAACTCATAGAAACAAATTTTAAAATCAATCAGCGTGTTCCCTGTATACACAGGGATAAACCTCCCGATTCTGTTTGCCACTGAGTGCCCGCAGTGTGTTCCCTGTATACACAGGGATAAACCGGATGTTGCCAGACAATTATTAGCGCACGGACGGTGTTCCCTGTATACACAGGGATAAACCGTGAGTTTTATTTTTGAAATAGTGCTCATTATGGTGTTCCCTGTATACACAGGGATAAACCGTATATATTTCCTTAATTTTAATATACGCAAATGTGTTCCCTGTATACACAGGGATAAACCGGCTCAAGACGCTGTTGTGTTAAAAGAGTTTGAGTGTTCCCTGTATACACAGGGATAAACCGTTTACGCATACACAAAACCATTAAATAAGTTTGTGTTCCCTGTATACACAGGGATAAACCGGTTGGCAATGTGTATAGAACTATTTATTGCCAGTGTTCCCTGTATACACAGGGATAAACCTCCGGCTTTAATATTGCGAATAGCGTCATTTTCGTGTTCCCTGTATACACAGGGATAAACCGATTCGCGACGCGTGGCAGGAAACAGTTAATAAGTGTTCCCTATACACATAGGGATAAACTGTTCGCATGCGAACAAATATGAATAATAGGTAAGTTTTCTTTTATTCATAATAGCGCCAAGCAGGCAATTTTTAAAAATCCCTGCTTGGTGGGCGTAGATAGATGCCATATGGTTTTAAAACGTCTAAAAACTCATTTTTTGACAATGGCGTTTCTACAACTTGTCATTTATAATCCTTATTTTTTAAGTTTAAGCAATCTTAAAGCATTGGCTGTGACAATCGCTGTTGTTCCCGAATCAGCTAATACGGCAAGCCAAAGTCCTGTAATACCAAATAGGCTGGTAATTAAAAATATCAACTTAATGCCTAAAGCAATTGTAATATTCTGTTTGATATTACGGTTAGCAAAGCGCGTTAAACGTATCAATTTTGGTAAACTCAATAAACTATTTTTGGTTAAAGCCGCATCGGCTGTTTCGAGTGCGACATCTGTTCCGCTACCCATTGCAATACCTACAGTAGCGGCTTTCATGGCAGGGGAGTCATTAATACCATCGCCAACCATGGCAATAGCGGTTGTGGTGCTTATTTTTTCAATTTCATTTAATTTATCCGCTGGTAAAAGTTCCGCTCGGTAATCAATATTGAGTTGTTGAGCAATAGCTTTGGCTGCTCGTTCATTATCGCCTGTTAACATCAAGGTTTTTAAGCCTAATTGATGAAGTTGATTGAGTGCACTGACCGCATCTTGGCGAAGTACATCTTGCAAAGCAATGATACCCAATAATTTTTGATGAGATACTACAACGACAACCGTTTTTCCTTCAGTTTCAAGCTGTTGTATAAGCTGTGCATCTTCTTTTGTTAATTGGGTTGAAAGGGTATCGAGTCTATTTGGGGCTACAACGTAAAAAGTCTCTTGATTGATATCTCCTTGAATACCGACCCCAGCAATCGCTTTACGATTATTAGCTTCAGTAAAAACAATCTTATTTTGTTTAGCATAGTCAAGGATAGCTTTGGCTAACGGATGATGTGATCCACTTTCCACCGCAGCAACAACAGTTAACAAGTGTTCGGTTGTGATATCACGATTGATAACATCGGTAACTTGAGGTTTGCCTTCGGTCAGGGTTCCGGTTTTATCAAAAGCAATCATTTTGATTGAACCTATATGTTCTAGGGCTGCACCGCCTTTAATTAAAACACCATATTTAGCCGCACTCGATAACGCAGAAGTAATAACAGCCGGTGTTGAGATCACTAACGCACATGGACAACCTATTAGTAGTAACGTTAATCCACGATAAATCCATGTGTACCAATCAGTCTGAATCAATAGAGGCGGAATAACCATTACTAATAGCGATAATAGGGCAATAGCAGGGGTATAATAGCGACTAAATCGATCAATAAATCGCTCTATCGGTGCTTTGCGTTCTTCAGCATCTTCAATAAGTTGTAAAATACGGTCAACAGCGTTTTGTCCTGTTTCTGAGACAACTTTTAATTGAATGGTGTTATCTACCACTAGTGAGCCAGCTAAAATTTTATCACCATATAAATAGTTGACTGGAATCGATTCCCCTGTTAGTGCGCTTTCATCAATGCTGGCTTGATCACTGATTAAGATCACATCTGCCGGTAATCGACCGCCTGATGATATTTCGATAATATCGTCTGGTTTAAGACTATGACTTGCCACCGTTTTTCGATTTCCGTCAACAACAATCACGGTTTCTTCTGGCATTAATTCAACCAGTGAGGAAATCCCTTTTTTAGCTTTATTGCTGGCAATCCCTTCAAGCATTTCGCCAATCATAAACAAAAAAATCACCATGGTGGCTTCTTCTGCGGCACCGATAAATAGCGCACCAATAGCCGAAATACTCATTAGCGTTTCAATGGCAAAAGGAGTGCCGCTACGGGTTAATGTGATGGCTTCTTTGGCTATTGGAATAATGCCAATAATAGCCGTAACAATGAAGGCATACTTACCTATATCATGATTGATTAACAGGATGATATAACTTATTACAATTAAGATACCCAGCGTCACTAAAGGCAGTAGCGCTTTTTTATCCAAACTGTGTGAATGCTCATGATGATGATGTGGCGAAGATTCAAAAATAGGGGTATAACCTAATTCAACCACTTTATCTTCAATGAGTTTGATAATTTCTTTATTTTTGTTGGGCACAAATACCATGAGTTTTCCAGTTGAAAACGTCATTTTTATTTGATTGATATCGGGTAACGTTTTGATTCCATTTTCAATTTTTTGGGCGCAATGCGCACAATCCATGCCTTGAATTTTCCATGTTAATTTGACAGTTGGGCTTTGCTGGTCAGGTTCATCGGGTGGAGGATCAAGATCATTGGTTTGCGTTTGAATATGATCATGATTTTCACGCCCCAGATTGGATTGATGGTTTTTATTAATATTACGGGCATGAAGTGAATTATGTGCATGATTATGTGTGATGTTTTGGCAGCTATCATGGCAGTGATGATCAGCGTGCTGATGAGTGGATTTGTTATTATATAACATAACGTTACCTCGGCTAGTTGATGATTTTTATTGTACGCTTGTATCATTAAAAATAAATCATTTTTTTTAATGATATTTGTCAAGGTTTGGTTTGTATTAATTAAAAAGGATTGAAAACAAGTCATGCGGGATTAAACCCGAATGCTTAACATGTTTTTTGTTATGCTTATTTTCAGTATATAATTATTTCATTCTATATACAGGAAATCACTATGCCGAGTACTTCATCTTTTCGACAATTAAAAGGGGTAATTTTTACTGCTTTTCTTGTTACTACTTTCATTATCGGAATCGCAGGCGCTTTACAATCTCCGACATTAAGTCGTTTTTTAACTGATGAAGTCAATGTTGATCCCATTCTTGTCGGTTTTTTTTATTCAGTCAATGCGATTGCAAGTATTGTGGGGAGTTTTTTATTGGCGAAATATTCGGATAAAAAAGGGGACAGACGACTCATTGTCATATTCTGTTGTTTAATGGGGGTTTTCAATAGTCTGGTTTTTGCCTTTTCTCGGCACTATGTCTTTTTGATTACGTTGGGCGTGTTATTTGCGGCATTATCTTCAGCGGCAATGCCACAAATTTTTGCGTTAGCACGTGAGTATGCGGTTAAAACGCGTCGTAATGTTGTGGCATTTAACTCACTTATTCGAGCTCAACTTTCCTTGGCTTGGGTTATTGGCCCACCTTTGTCATTTGCGTTAGCGATCAATTATGGTTTTACTACCATGTATCTAAGTGCAATGGGGATGTTTTTTGTTGCGATGATCTTTGTCGCCATTTTTTTGCCTTCAGTCGAAAAAAATCCGGTTACACAGCAAACTCAAGCTATGAATCAGCAGGAGATAAATCAACCGTTATTCCAAAATAAAAATGTGGTTTTTTTATTTTTATCAACCGTATTTATGTGGACGGCCAATATGATGTATATCATCGATATGCCATTATATATAAAATCGAGTTTACATCTGTCGGATTCCTTGCCGGGCCAGTTAATGGGGCTTGCTGCAGGAATCGAAATTCCGGTTATGCTTATTGCCAGTTTTTTAGTACCTTATTTAGGAAAACGTAATCTATTTTTTATTGCAATTGGCTGTGGTATTTTGTTTTATATTGGCATCATCCTGTTCAAAAATGAAGTAGCACTATTTTCATTGCAAATATTTAATGCACTTTTCATCGGTATTGTGGCGAATATTGGAATTATCTATTTTCAAGATCTCCTTCCTACCCGAATGGGCGTTGCTTCAACGCTTTTTAATAATGGTATAACGTGTAGCGTTATCATTGCCGGTCTGATTCAAGGTTTCGTCTCTAAAGCATTTGGACATGAAATGATATATTGGATCGCTTTAATTATGGTGGCGGTTTCTTTCCTGTTTTGTGCTTTTGTTAACGAATCAAAATCAAACCCTTAATAGCTTTTGTACGTCTTTCGATATAGGAAAAACGTACGCATTAAGCATTAGTCAAAATTTAACGCATTTTGCAATGTGTTAAGACTAGGATAATGTGTTCTTTCATAACTCATAGGCGTGATTGCAACGTAGCCACTGTTTGCTATATCCAGTTCTTTGTCTTCATGGCAAGCGGTTTGATTTCGTTTAGCTCTGAACCAAAAATAGTCATGTCCTTCTGGGTCTTTAGTCGGGGTGAGTATCAGTTCGCTTACATCCGGTTCCCCTTGTTTGGTGAATTTATATCCTTTTATTTGATCAGCATTACAATCTGGAAAATTGACATTAAAACAGATGTTTTTAGGCATTGATAACCCATGCAATTTTCGAATGACGTTTTCAGCATGGTGAATGGCACAATGCCAATTTGTCGGTTGATTATCTTCACTGCTCACTTGGCTTAATGCCATTGCCGGTACGCCAAGGGTCATCGCCATCATGGCTGCCCCAACGGTACCCGATAAAATCGTTTCAAATCCAACATTAGACCCATTATTAATACCGGATAAGACTAAATCAGGTAATTGGTCTGTCATTAGATGTTTTAATGCAAATAACATGCAATCTGCTGGCGTACCATAAACGGCGTATTCGGTATGAGAACGTTTAGAGACTCTGAATGGGGCTTTTAAACTGACTGAACAAGAAACGCCGCTTTGATCTATAATTGGCGCCACTACCCAAACTTCATGAGCCAGTTTTTCCGCCACATTTTTTAATATTTTGATACCTTGGGCATCGATGCCGTCATCATTCACTAATAAAATACGATTCACTAATTTGACATCCATTTTGTTTCCTTATGTTGTTCGTTACTCAGTAAAAGTGTCACATTGTTCAATTGAACCACTATCAAACCCTTTTTTAAACCAAGCGTAACGTTGTTTCGACGTGCCATGTGTAAAACTATCGGGTACTACATAGCCATCACGTTGGCGTTGTAGGCGATCATCACCAATGGCTTCGGTTGTGTTCAGTGCTTGCTCGATATCACCAACTTCAAGTAAGTTCTGTTTTTGAACTGCATTTCCCCATAAACCTGCATAGCAATCGGCTTGCAATTCTAATCTTACTGATAATTGATTATCGCTAACATCGGAATATTGTTTAAATTGTTTTAGTTGATTAAATGTGCCGAGTAAATTTTGCACATGGTGACCGATTTCATGGGCAATGACATAACCTTGCGCAAAATCACCGCCACCGCCTAGTCGCTGTTTCATCTCTTGATAGAAAGAAGTGTCCAGATAAACCGTTTTATCAATACTGCAATAAAACGGCCCCATAAAGGTTTGACCAGTACCGCAAGAGGTTTGCGTTGAACCTGTATAAAGAACTAATTTGGGTGGGATATAGGTTTTGCCGAGGCGTTTAAATTCCTGGCTCCAATAATCTTCGGTGCTAGCTAAAATGACCGACGTAAATTTCGCTGCTTGCGGATCATCAATCGCATACTCAGCGCTGTTTTGTGGAGTGCTGTTAAGATCAATAACATCTGAATTGAGTAAACCGGTTAAATCAACGCCATAATAGCCGGCGATTAAAACAACAATGAATAGAACAACTCTACCTTTACCACCAATAGGAATTCGCGTTCCTAGTTCACTTCCTGATTGTGAGCGGCGATCTTCAATATTATCACTCTCTCTTTGGTCTCTCCAGCGCATAGGAATTACCTCATCAGTTTTAGTAACGTCATTTTAAAGGATTATTTCATGGGATACTAGGTAAAGTTAAAATTGTTACAGGTGAACGATTTAGAAAAGGGTAGAACAGCTATTTTAAAAAAATTTAACCAGAATTGTGTCGAATATATTGACGTGAAACTTTCAACTATCAGATTGGTTGTAATTTTACAACCTGATCTTATGTTGCTATAATTAAAGCCTATTTTTTGTCAAACTAAACGTAATTATCAAACTTAATTGATTGATAGTAATAACGATAAATCGTTTAATTCTTTTTCTGTTCCTTGTATATCTTCAAAATTTAAGTAATCAATAAACCATTTGTTGTCACTAAAGCACTATAGCAAGTCTTTATCAAAATTGTATTCAACTTATTCCATAATTTGCATGAAAATAGGCGGTTTTTTATGAAGAAGGCAAAAAAGTCAATTACAAAACCTTTGAATATTAATGATATTACCATTATTGATGATAGTAAGCTTAAAAAAGCCATTACGGCTGCTGCACTCGGAAATGCGATGGAGTGGTTTGATTTTGGTGTTTATGGTTTTTTAGCCTATATATTAGGGCAGGTGTTCTTTTCAAATGCATCGCCCAGTGTTCAAGTTGTCGCTGCGTTAGCCACTTTTTCAGTCCCTTTTTTAGTGCGTCCATTGGGCGGAGTGGTGTTTGGTTTATTAGGTGACAAATTAGGACGGCAAAAGGTGCTGTCTATGACAATTGTGATTATGTCGTTAAGTACCTTTTGTATTGGCTTAATTCCTTCTTATGCAACTATTGGGATTACCGCACCAATCTTATTGTTACTGGCAAAATTAGCACAAGGATTTTCAATTGGTGGTGAATATTCTGGAGCGGCAACCTTTGTGGCTGAATATTCGCCTGATCGTAAACGAGGATTTATGGGGAGTTGGCTGGATTTTGGGTCAATTGCAGGCTTTTTAATTGGTGCAGGGTTAGTTGTCATTTTATCTACTTTATTAGGTGATGCCAAATTTCGAGATTGGGGATGGCGTATCCCGTTCTTTTTTGCGTTACCTTTAGGGGTAATTGGTCTGTATTTACGTCATGCGCTCGAGGAAACGCCCACTTTCCAGCAACAATCTGAGTCTAATGAACAACGGTCTGAAAAACCATCTAAAATTACGTTAAAACAGATTTTAACCCAATATTGGAAGAGTTTTATGGTCTGCGTGGGCTTAGTGATCGTGACCAATGTTACCTATTATATGTTGCTGACGTATATGCCAAGTTATTTATCGCACGATTTAAATTATCATTCCGATCATGGTGTATTGCTGATTATTGCAATTATGATTGGTATGCTATTTGTTCAACCCATGATTGGCTTAATAAGCGATAAAATTGGGCGAAAACCCTTTATTATTGGCGGTAGTGTGGGGTTACTTATTCTTGCTTATCCGGCCTTTATGATGATTAATAGTGATAATATTGGTTTAATCTTTTTGGGATTACTAATACTTGCCATACTACTTAATTGCTTTACAGGTGTGATGGCATCTATTTTACCCGCTATTTTTCCTACCAATATCCGGTTTAGTGCGTTAGCTATCGCTTTTAATATCTCGGTATTAATTGCCGGGGCAACCCCAACAGTGGCAGCTTGGCTTGTCGAAGAAACCAATAACTTATATATGCCTGCATACTATCTGATGGTTGTAGCAATTGTTGGATTAGTCACTGGTTTAAAAATGCGAGAAACCGCAAATCAACCATTAAGAGGCGCCACACCCGCCGCTTCAAATCGTCGAGAAGCAAAAGAAATTTTATCGGATCATTTTGATTCAATTGAACAAAAAGTTGAAGATATTGACGAACAAATCGAGAATCTGCAAGAACAGCGTCAAGATTTAGTGGATCAGCATCCTAAGTTAGATTAACGATGATAAACATTCGGATGTCAATTAGACTTTTTGAATAAATGGTTTTGCTAATATTGAACACGCTCAAATCAAGAGGGGATAAGATAATCTTCTCTTGATTCTCTCATCCCTCCAAAAAATTGAAAATTGTTGTTGACGATTTAACAAGTGGTAAATGTTAAGGTCCCATTGCCAAGTATTGTAAGTGTTTATTTGCTTTGGGTTTGGTGGATACTTGCCGATTTTGGTCGTTCAATTCTCTTACTGAAAAGTTTATTAAAAAGGAATTGTCATGATTGGATTGTAAACCCAAAAAATTTAACAGAATTTGATTTAAACATATAAGGTTGAGTGAGGCTCTCTTTAAATTCACATATACTTTTTAAATAAATAATAAGCCATACCGCCTAATAGTATGGTGATTGCATAGAGCTTCCATAGACTTTGCCAGATGATTGAAAAATCGACGTTTTTTAAATAAATCTGTTTAGTCAATTCGATAAAGTGACGCACTGGATTGATTTCAGTTAAATACTGTAAGCAGAGTGGCATGTTTTCGATTGGCGCAATAAAACCAGATAGTAAAATAGCCGGCACCATAAAGGTAATAATACCGATAAAGGCTTGTTGTTGAGTTGAGCAAAGTGCTGATATAAATAATCCAAATCCAACTAAAGAGAGTCCGTAACTCATCATACAGACATAGTACCAAATAAACGATCCTTGAAACGGGATTTGATATATAAAAATACTGGCAATAAGTACTATTGTTCCTTGTAATGTTGCCACAATGATTGCCGGTATCGCTTTACCAACAAAAATTTGCCATGTCATTAAAGGTGAAATACGTAGTTGGTCAAGCGTGCCTTGTTCACGTTCTCTCGCTACTGATAACGAGGTTACGATCATAACGCCAATGGTGGTAATAAGTGCAACCAGCGAAGGTAAGATAAAATGTTTATAGTCT
Organism: Gilliamella sp. CG22; assembly: GCF_046635725.1. NCBI lineage: Bacteria > Pseudomonadati > Pseudomonadota > Gammaproteobacteria > Orbales > Orbaceae > Gilliamella > Gilliamella sp. CG22. The sequence goes on along the minus strand of NZ_JBIDFK010000010.1, from coordinate 73,740 downwards.
AAATTACTGTTATAACGGTGACGAACGATTAATCCTCCCTTATCTTGATTCATATTTTGTTGCTGATATTGCATAATAATTTGTTGAATATAGTTAGCGGCAATTTGGGCACTATTTGATTTACGACCGTCTAAAATTATTTGGATTTGTGGCGATTGTCCATTCAGTAACTTGCGAGAGAAGTCAGCAGGAAATTGTACAACCACCAAGGCTTTTTGATGATTAATCGTGTCAGTAATGGCTTGCTGTGAATCTAATATCAATACGTTTGAAAAACTGCTGGCATGGGCTAGTCGATCGATTATCTCAGTCGTCGGTTCATCAATCGTGGGGCGATAAACGGCAATGGTCGCATTATTGACATTTAAAGTTGCAGCAAAGGGAAAGATAAAAATTTGTAGCAATACTGGCACGATTAAAATAATGCGTGTCTGTTTGTCTTGCCAAAGTAGGGCTAACTCCTTTTTGATTAGAGTTAATGTGCGGTAAAAGGCAATAGTGTTGAAAAATTTTAACATAGTATTATTCCTTTACCTTAATCTAATTGCATTCGAGTTTTTTTGAAAATCACCACAAATAACAGCAATAAACACATCAGTAAAAAGCCTGCATTAATTAGCATGACGGAAAAAATATCGCCCGCTAAAAAGAGGGTTTGTAAAATATTGACGTAGTAACGTGCAGGAATGATATAGGTAACTAGTTGAATGATAGCGGGCATACTATTGATTTCAAATACAAAACCTGACAGCATGACCGCAGGTAAATAGGCCGCGTTTAACGCTATCATTGCGGCATTAAATTGATTCCGCGTAAGGGTGGATATTAATAAGCCAAGTTGCAAAATCACCAATAAAAATAGACTGCTGAGTAGTAATAATAGCGTGAATGAACCACGAAAAGGGACATGCATAATGCCTACAGTGACAATAAAACAGATAATTAAGGCTATTAAACCGATTAAGTAATAAGGAATCAATTTAGATAATAAGAACTCCAACTTGGTCATCGGGGTAGAGAGCAATGCTTCCATCGTGCCACGTTCCCATTCTCGAGCAACGACTAACGACGTCAATATCGAGCCAATTATCGTCATAATAATGGTTATTGCACCGGGCAAAATAAAATTTTTGCTGATTGCAGCGGAGTTAAACCAAACGTGTGAAGTCATGTCAATCATTGGTTGACTATTCATTAATTGCTGTTGACTGCGCTGCTGTAACCAGATTTGCCACACACCGGTTAAATAGCCTTGTACAAAATTAGCGGTATTCGGTTCACTTCCGTCGGTAATTAACTGAATGGCTGCTTGCCTATTTTGTACTTGTTGAGCAAAATTAACTGGAATGATAAGCATACCTCGAATTTCGCCAGCATTTAATTTTGCCGATAATGCTGAACGATTATCCAGATATATGGGTTCAATATAGGGGGAACCATTTAACACTTGGACAAAATCATGGGCAGGTTGACTTTTTTGTTCAACTAATACCCCAACACGGATTTTATTGGAATCTAAACTGATACCATAGCCAAATAAGAAGAGTAATATTAATGGAATAATAATTGACATGATCCAACTGCTCGGGTCACGAATAATCTGTTTCATCTCTTTTTTACACAGTGTTAATGTTCGAGAGAGTGAAAACATCATGTTGTTGCCCCTGAGTTAGCGTCGTTCACCAATTTAATAAAGGCTTGCTCCATGGTGGCGTTGCATGCGACCGATTGCTTAAGTTGGTTAGGCGAACCCAAAGCAATCAATTTACCACCATTAATTAATGCAATGCGATCACAATATTCTGCCTCGTCCATAAAGTGAGTGGTGACCATGACCGTAACCCCTTTTTCGACTAAACTGTTGATATGGATCCAGAACTCACGACGAGTGATAGGATCGACGCCAGATGTCGGTTCATCAAGAAACACAATATCGGGTTTATGCATTAACGCACAGGCTAAAGCTAATCGCTGTTTGAATCCTAAGGGGAGTGATTCTGGTGTTTTGTCTAAAATCGGCTCAAAATTAAATGCGGTTATCATTTCATTCATGCGCAGTGTTTGTTCACTGCCCATTAAGCCGTAGATGCCTGAAAAGAAGCTTAAATTTTGGCGTACAGTTAATCTGTCATATAAAGAAAAACGTTGTGCCATATAGCCAATGCGTTCACGTACTTTAGTTGCACTTTTTTTGAGATCAAATCCCAATACTAACGCTTGCCCATCACTAATCGGTAATAAACCACACATCATTTTAAATGTTGTCGATTTACCTGCGCCATTGGGCCCTAATAAACCAAATATTTCACCACGCTTTATGGCAAAATTAACATGATCCGTTGCAATAAAATGACCAAAAGTTCGGGTAAGATCTTTTGCTTCTATGACAATATCGTTTGGCAGACCGGCAACCTGCGGCATAATTTTAGTTAATATTGATTCTTTTTGAGTTATTCCGCCTAATCGGTCAATAAACGCATCTTCAAACCGTCCTAAGGTAGGTTGATAAGTGATGTTAGTTGTCCCAAGTTTTGCTATGACTTGTTCAATGGCGTGATTCGGCTTGAGTATTAAGCGAATACGATCACCTTCGATCACGCCGTCACTGACTTCAGGGAGTTTTAAGGCCGTTTGTAATAACCGACGATGTGAAATTGGCGAAGTGAGCAGGTAAACTCGATCTTTGACACGTTCAGTTAAACATGAGGGTTGACCTTGAAAGAGTAATTCACCTTGATTCATCAGTAAAATTGTTTCACATTGCTCGGCTTCATCAAGATAAGAGGTGCTCCAGATAATTAACATCCCTTCTTTGGCTAGTTGATGAACCATGTGCCAAAGTTCTTGGCGTGAAATAGGATCCACGCCAACACCAGGCTCATCAAGTAATAATATTTGTGGATCGCCAAGCAAGGTACATGCTAACCCCAGTTTTTGCTTCATTCCCCCCGATAACTTGCCCGCCAAACGTTGGGTAAATTTAGTTAAATCGGTGAATTTTAGGAGTTTTGCAAAAATTTGTTGACGTTCTTCTTGTTTGATATGTCGCAGATCAGCAAATAAATTAAGGTTTTCAATAACCGTCAAATCCTCGTAAAGACCAAACTTTTGAGGCATATAGCCTAAAATTGCGCGCAATTGAACCCGATCTTCAGTCGGATTATATTGCGCAACATTAATTTGACCTGCACTTGGCGAAAGCAAGCCTGCCAGCATACGCAATAGTGTTGTTTTCCCTGCACCGTCAGGGCCAACCAATCCTGTCACACCCTGTGCAAAAATTGTTGTCGATAAAGGTTTTAGTGCGACAGTGACTTGCTGATTTTTTTGCTTAAACACTTTGGTCACATGAGTGAGTTTGATTTGCTGGCGATTTTGTTTACTCATAGCGATTATTCTGCAAATTTAATCGTTACCGGCATGCCTTGGCGCAACATATCATCCGCTTGACCGTCACCAGTTTGACGTATTTGAATACGTAAGCGGTAAACTAAATCTGTACGTAATACAGGGGTTTCGACGGTTTTAGGTGTAAATTCGGCCGTAGGCGATACAAAACCAATCTGTCCAATATAAGGTTTATCTGGCTGTGAATCGGTATAAATATAGACAGTTCTACCCGGAATGGCTTGATGTAAATTGACCTCGTCAATATAAGCACGTACCCAGACAGGTCTGTCTATAGATATAGCATAAATCGGGGTTCCTGCGGTTAACATTGTGCCTGATTCTACTGCTCGAGTTAAAATGGTGCCGTCGGTTGGTGCATAAAGTTCGGTATCCGATAAGTTAAGTTCCGCTTGGTCTAACTCGGCTTTAGCCGCTTGCACGGTGGCTTGTGCAGCTTCAACTTCTTCTTTTCGGTAACCATTAGTAAGTTGATCAAGTTTTTGCTTTGCTGTTTGTAAATTAGCGTTAGCTTGATTACGTAAGGTTAAACTGTTTTCAAGTTGATCTTTAGAAATGGATGATGATTTCATCAATTTGACCATGCGTTGGTAGTTATTTTCAGCATAATCATAACTTGCTTGATATTGTAAAACTTGTGCTGCTGCTTGGGCAACTTCTTCTTTACGATATCCGGTTATCATTAAATCAAGTTGCGCCTGCTTTACCATTAAATTTGCTTTCGCTTTATTTAAAGCGATTTGATAAGGTTTTGCATCCAGTTTAGCTAATAGATCACCTTGTTTAATCGAATCACCTTCTTCGTGATTTAATTGTATTAAGCGTCCTGATACACGAAAGCTACTGTTTACCGTTCGGATATCCACATTACCATATAAAATCAGCGATGAAGGACTTTTATACATGAACCAAATTGCCCAAATTACTGCAATAATGATTAATATTAACAGGGAGATAAGCCCTTTTTGTTTCATGGATATTCTCATTTAGTTTACTCGGCAAGATGTTTTAAAAGTTTAGTTAAAATTGAGCGTAACTGCTGGCGTTCTTCTTGAGTAATAACTTGCCAAGCTTGAACCACTTTTTTTTCCATGGGCGGTATTTCATATTGAAAAAAATGGATGCCTTTTTGGGTTAAAATTAAGCAATGTGAGCGGCGGTCATGCGGATCAGCTTGGCGGGCGACTAAGTCATTTCCCACCAGTGTATCAACAAAACGGGTAACTTGTACGCGAGTAAAATTGGTTAATTCACTGATTTTCGATGGTTTTACCCCTTCAGGGTGAAAGGCGTTAATCACTAATAAAACCGCAAATAATTTATCATCTAATTGATAATGTCGGTAGGTTTGATTCAGATTTTCTAATAGTGCTTCGGTACTAAATTGCAATAAGCGACTTAAAAAAATCTCGTCATAGTTTGAAGAGAGTCCACGAGCTTTAAATTTTTCAATCAGTTTTTCAACGGTTGCTATCGGGATTGCCATCACATCACCTTATTTAGATAATTTCATTTGAAACTATATCAAATGAAATTACTTTTCACAACCATTAATTTAGTTAACTAGGTTTGTTGTTATCCGTCATCGGTATTAATTGACTATGATATTGGCGACGGTATTCGGTCGGGGTACGTTCAGTTTTTTTTCTGAAGATTCGACAAAAATAGTGACTATCTTTAAAACCTGAAGCCAAGGCAATATCTTTGATATTTAAATCATAGTCTCTAAGGCGAGTTTTTGCATATTCCAGACGTACATGGGTAAGATATTCATTCAAACCTATTTTACCTTCTCGCTGGAATAGGTGAGATAGATAATTGGGTGAAATATAGAACATTTTAGCGAGAAAATCTCGGGTAATATCGTCACGAAAATGGCTATCAATATATTGCCGAATTGCCTCAAATAAGCTAGCTGTTTTGGTTGAGGTTTTAACATCAACATTCAGTAAGTCGAAGGTATGACTTAATAAGCTTTGAATAAGATGATAAGCGGTAGGAGCACGCTCGCAAGGCTGATGCTGCCAAGTTAGTTCAGCTAGCGCTTGAATGATAAACGCCCCAATACGTGCTCCTCGCCTAGGTACATTAATTTGATCATAAGATGTCAGTGCTTGACCGTCCCACTGGTTGATAGTCATGCTAATTTGTTGTTTATCATACAGGATGCTTAATGTGGTGAAGGGGGTTGTATAAGCGGGCTTGCTCCAACTTTGTGCTGTGATATATAAAAGATCGCTAGGAAATAACGTTTTTTCAATAATGTTTCCCTGATAGTCTGCCCATTGTATAGATTGTTTTCCCTTTATCATGATTTCTATTCTGGGTAAACTGACTTGATCAGCAAGTAGTGGTGCTGATTGAGCATAATTAGCAAAATAAATCTGATTCGTTTGTTGATGATTAAGGCATTTTGCTAGCACTTCATTGATCGTTATCGCCATATCGCTATCTTCATAAAATAATATCGTAGATAAATCGAGTTATGTATCGTAATCATGATTATATACTGCCAAAAAGTATTTTATAGTATCAAGTAAATCATTAATTTTATCAATAGTTTATTCTTAAAATGTTTTTAGTGTGATCTCACTCACATTTTCTTATCAAGCGTACAAATATCCAGTAAATCGCAGGATTGTCATCTAGGCTATCGGTTACAGATTACTTAGTATGGTACCAATACAGTGATTAATGATTTGAACATTCAGCAGGAGTTAACCATGGAATTATATTTAGATACCGCCGATATTGAAGCCATTAAACGTCTAGCCCCCATTTTACCGATTAAAGGCGTCACAACCAATCCAAGCATTGTGGCAAAATCCGGTCAATCACTCTTTACCTTATTATCGACACTGCATGATTTATTGGGCGCCGATAAATTACTGTTTGCACAGGTACTTTCAAGCGATGCATCATCCATGATAAAAGAGGCAGAACAACTCAGAAGAGTCGTACCCAATATTGTCACTAAGATTCCTGTTAATGCAGAAGGACTCAAAGCGATTAAAGCTTTAACACAACAAGGAATCCCTACTTTAGGCACTGCTGTTTATGGCGCAGGGCAGGGATTATTAGGTGCGCTAGCCGGGGCTAAATATATTGCGCCTTATGTCAATCGAATTGATGCCCAAGGCGGCAACAGTAAAGATACCGTGCAAGAATTACAAAAACTGTTAGCGTTACATTGTCCTCAAACCATGGTATTGGCAGCAAGTTTTCGCACACCTAGGCAAGCATTAGATTGTCTGTTAGCCGGATGTCAATCTATTACCTTACCGGTGGATGTAGCTGAACTATTTATCTCCGATCCAGCTGTAGATGCAGCGATAGTAAAATTTGAACAAGATTGGCGTAATGCGTTTGGTTCACTGACTTATTAATTTAAACTGTCATCATCTGTTATCACATTCCGCCTAATTGGGTGGAGTGTGTTTGTCTGTGTTTCTGAGCAATAATTGAAAAGATAGCCTAAAAATTTAAGTTTTGCTGTATGATAGTTAAAAATGAAATATTAGGTTAGCCATATGACAGGAAAAAAACAAACATCTATTGTTAATGCACTTTTAACGGTATTGAGAATTGAAAGGTTATCGCATAGTTTTATTCGAATTAACTTTAGTTGTGATAAACAGCTGACGGTTAATCCTTTATGGATTTGTCCTCATTTAAAATTATTGTTTGCTGATCCTTCAACGGGAACGATAATTTTTCCACAATTAGACGACAATAATAAAATTCTAATAAATGACAAGATTCGTCAATTGGCTCGCAGTTACAGTATTCGTCATTATGATGAAACGACACAGCAATTAACGATTGATTTTGCCATTCATCAAGAGGGATTAGCTTCGGTTTGGGCTCAGCAGGCTAAAGTCAATGATCAGATAGGTTTAGTCGGCACAGCGGCAAAACTTATGTTTAATCAGCAAAGTTTGGTGTTGATTGGTGATATAACAGCTGTACCTGCCATTTGTTATACGCTTGAACACCTACCTAACAATGTTAATGTTCAAGCGTTTATCGAAGTCAATCACCCAACAGATATTATGGCTTTACCGAATAGTCTAAATACTCATGTTAACTGGATGATACAAGATGTTAATCAGCCAAATCAACTTGTTGAAACGATAAAAAAAGCGAATATTGTCCATAGTGATAATTTACTTATTTGGGGTGGAATGGAGCGGGATTTAGCCCAGCAAATTCGACATACGCTTAAAGATAATTATCCTCATTTACCCCCCGATGCATTTCAAATTATTAGTTATTGGCGACAAGGTTTTGCTGAAGGGGAGTTTAAACATCGTGAATAGTAACGCGTAATTAAGATGAACATTCTAGCTCATTTACATCTTGCTACTTTAGCGAATAGCTCCTTAATTGGCAATAGTGTGGCTGATTTTGTTAAAGGGGATCCTTATCTTGTTTATCCGCAAACGATAGCCGACGGTATCATGTTACATCGTAAAATTGATAGCATGGTCGACAGTTTGACTGAAGTGAAACAAGCCAAAACACGCTTTATCAAACCGCATCAACGTGTCGCACCGATTGCACTTGATATTGTATGGGATCATTTTTTATCTAAACATTGGACTGATTATGGCATGGGGCAATCAGTGTCTGAATTTGACCAATACACCAGACAACAAATTCAGCCCTTTATTCATCTCTATCCTGAACATTATCAGCATTTTATGCAGTCAATGTGGCAAGGCAAATGGTTAGAAAATTACGCAAATCTTGAATTTGTTGAAAAAGTGCTTAATGGTATGGCCACCCGACGACCAAAGTTATGGTTATTAAAAGAGACTATTTATGATATTAAGCAGCACTACAAAGAATTCGAAGCGCTGTTTTTTATTTTGTATCCTAAAATGTGTCGTTTAATAATAGCTGATCCTATTTAGTTATCATCACCGCTAGGACTACCTGTTATTAATGTAAAATTAGACTTAACAAATGTGAATTAATAACTTGGATGTGTCCGAAGCGGATTGCTAATTACCGTAGATACTAATTGGGTAATATAATTTTCCCGTTTTCAGTCGTGATTAAATCCTTTTGGTTTGGTGTTTGCGAAATAGGGACAAGCGTATTTTCGGTCAATTGTGGAGCAAAACCTATTTTACCACCTCTGGCTTTTGCACGAACAACTTGGCTTTCAGGTAAAGAGGCATGATTCGTTAAATGAAACCATAACCATTCCATGGCATCTTCCCCATAATAATCAATTGGTAAGAGCGTATTATCAAATGGATAAGTGCCATCCAAGTAGCTGGTATTTTCAATCTCATAATAGCGCAGTTGCGAGGCGTTACCTTCTACTTGGCTATTTAATGCGACATAAGCACGTGCAGTATAATCAGGTAGCTGTTTAACGTTATGACGAGCATGAACGATAAGGGTTTTTGTGCCATGTAAATTTGCTGATGCACTCACTTGATTAATGCCAAATTTAACTCGAGGATGCGTTAATTTTTTATATAAACATATGGCGCCCTTAGCATTATAGTCAATGGCTTTTTTGTTATCTGAACCCGAAAAGAAATCGCTTCTTGGTGAATAGGCATCTTCATTATTAACCAGTGCTAAAGCCGTTGAATCATCCGTTAACCATATCGGTAAATGACCCGTTGCAAAAGACCATAGCTGTTGAAATGTCACTTCGTGTAAACTAGCAACTTTACCTTGATAATTTATCGGATTTTGTTGCGTACTTGCGACCGAGTAACCACACATTCTATCGGTGACATCAAAATGACCATAGGCACTGATATATTGATAAGGCAATCCAATTGTTTCTTTATAATAAAAATAAGGGAGTTGGATATCCATTGATGGCGTCCAACCATAGCTATGTAATTTTTCAAGTGCTTCTTCAGGGGTACCTTTTGTTAATAAGTTTTCTTTTTTTAGCGCATCACAACGGTTTTGCGAATAAAGGTATTTGTCGGCAAACGGAATAGTGATCGTTTTGTGCTTAGCTACAATAGCAGGTATAGCACAAGGAATATACAGGGACGCATAACTACTGTAATCAGCAATTGATTTATAATCGATTTTTTGAGGAGCACTTTTATTATATTGAATGGAAACGGTGCTATTTTCAACATTGGGTTGAATTTGTGGATTAACCGCAACGATACCTTTAATGACATTGTCAGTATCAAGTTCACCTGCTTTTAATGCTGCACCGCCACCATCACTTGCACCATAAACTAAAACTAATGTGTTATCCTTATTAAAATGAAAATTAGAATCAGAAGGGAATTGTGTATTAAGAGCATAAAAAGCAAATTCAATGGATTTTAATACAAATTCGCCCCATCTTTCTTCAGAATTTAATCGTGAATGGAGTTGTTTTATTGCATAGCGATTTGGATATTTTTTAATAAATCTATCTCTATTGAAAATAGTGGGTTCGAACAATAAATTAGTAGATTGAGTTTGCCCATTTATGGCATAACCACGCTTATGCTCAATATCATAAATACCATTGCCTAAACCTTTATCATTATAAACAACCGCACAATTGTGCCGAAGTCCCCATAAACCACGAATTTGCACATCTTTTGCATTATATAACCCGTCTGAATCCGTCGCAGGCACTGCAACAATACATGGTTTATTTTTATCAAAATCAAGCGGGATTTGCAGTAACATGCCCACCTTTTCTTGTTCTAATTTTAGTGTTGCTAAAATTTCAAATCCCGGAATTTTGCCATCAAAAAGGGGACTTAATTCCTGGCGTCTAAATCCAAATAAGGAGCCTTCACCATTATTGATATTGATAAAACGATTGAGTTTTGCTTGCCGTAGCTCTTGAATGGTTGGCTGAGTCGGATCACTGAAATGTGGGGTATAAATTGACGTGGATAAGGTAGTAAATCCTAAACCTGCCGTAACGAGGTCATCACTGTCACCATCATAATAAATGGCTTCTTCGGTAAGTAGCCAGTCGGGAGCTAAAATTGAGTAATTTTGAGAAGAATCGGTCTGAATATCTTGTTGAGCGTGCAAGGAAATTGGAATAAGTGTGGAGCTAAAAAGTAATAATGATAATAATGTTTTAACGTGAAAGTTGTGCAATTGCATTTCAAATATTCCTTTTTGATAGTCAGACTGTTAAATAGTTGCGTATCATTCATTGCAATCAAAAACATTAACAATCCTGTTAATGTTAGTTTTTGAATGACAAATCCATTATAAATTATTTTCTAATTTTTGGTATGATTTAGATTGGATAGGTTCCAAAATGCCGCGATAATTTTTTCGGATAATCGCCTTTTTTGGACACACATTCCTATGTCAAAAGGTTGCATTAAGTTGGTTGACCATTCAGTAATACGCTCTCTTATTCTTTCGGGACTGTTTTCCATCACAACTTTCGGTAATAGGGCAACACCGCAGCCTAATGCCACCATTGAGACAATGGCTTCATGTCCGGCAACGGTGGCATAAATTTTAGGGCTGGTAATTTTCTGTTGCTTAAACCAAAGATCAATACGTTGTCGGCTTGGGCCATGCTCAGGTAAAATGAAAGGGATATTATGCCAATCGGGCTTTTTTTGATGAAGTTTATCACTAAAGGTGCTATTAAGTTTGGGTATTAACAAAACCATTTCAATTTCACCAAATTTTAAAAATTCAACACCAGCAGGCAATTGTTTCGGTTTGCCTGCGATAGCGAGATCCGCCTCGTTAGACTGGACTTTTTCAACGGCATCTGCCGCATCGCCAGTTGATAATTTGATTTCAATCAGTGGGTAATGTATACGAAACTGGTCTAAAATGTCGGGTAAATGGCTGTAAGCGGCTGTCACTGAACAAAAAAGTCTTAATTCACCAATGAGCTGTTGATTGGATAATTCTAACTCTTGTTTTAATTGCTGATGTTGACTAATAACTTGGAGTGCAAAACGTTTGACCTTTTCGCCAACTTGGGTGATTTGAACTTGCCGATTATCACGTATAAAAAGCGGATGACCAAAATAGTCTTCCATGCGTTGGATTTGCCGTGATAAAGTCGATGGGCTAACATGCATAGCATTAGCTGTCATGCCAAAATGACACGTCTCACATAAATGTAAAAATAATTTCAAATCACGAATATTCATAGAAAGTTCCGTTTTGATAAAACTTTTGCGTAGTTCAGCGCTATTTTATACTGTAAATGTACAAATTGGCTAGGCTAGTGAAGATATTATGCAGAGATAATTAAATAAGGAAAATCACAGGTAATACATTCATGGCAATGCATAGCGATACCTGTTAAAATGCTCGATTATTTTTGTACAGGTTAATGAACGTTAATTTTATGACAGAACAAGCTTATTTAGACGAAGTTAATGCTCGTCGCACTTTTGCTATCATTTCGCACCCTGATGCCGGTAAAACCACGATTACCGAAAAGGTTTTGTTATTCGGTCACGCAATTCAAACTGCCGGAACGGTAAAAGGGCGTGGAGCCAATGCGCAACATGCAAAATCTGACTGGATGGAGATGGAAAAACAACGTGGTATTTCTATCACAACTTCTGTGATGCAATTTCCATATAATGATTGTTTAGTCAATTTACTTGATACCCCTGGGCATGAAGACTTTTCGGAAGATACCTATCGCACATTGACAGCAGTGGATAGCTGTTTAATGGTCATTGATGCGGCTAAAGGGGTGGAAGATCGTACTCGTAAATTAATGGAAGTGACACGGTTACGTAATACCCCAATTTTAACTTTTATGAATAAGTTAGACCGTGATATTCGTGATCCAATGGAGCTACTTGACGAAGTTGAAAACGAGCTTAATATCCTATGTGCACCGATCACTTGGCCGATTGGTTGTGGTAAGTTATTTAAAGGCGTGTATCATCTGAAAAAAGATGAAACCTATCTTTATCAATCAGGTAAAGGTCATACTATTCAGGATGTACGTATTATTAAAGGGTTAAATAATCCGGAATTAGATACAGCGGTGGGCGAGGATTTAGCTCTGCAATTGCGGGAAGAGCTGGAACTGGTTCAAGGTGCATCAAATGAGTTTGATTTGGATGCTTTTTTATCTGGTGATTTAACCCCTGTCTTTTTTGGTACAGCGTTAGGTAATTTTGGTGTCGATCATATGCTTGATGGCTTAACTGCTTGGGCGCCAACACCACAACCTCGTCAAACGGATAAGCGAGAAGTGAAATCCTCAGAAGAAAAATTTAGTGGCTTTGTCTTTAAAATTCAAGCCAATATGGATCCAAAACATCGTGACCGAGTTGCTTTTATGCGTATCGTGTCAGGGAAGTATGAAAAGGGCATGAAGTTACGCCATGTGAGGATTGCCAAAGATGTGAATATTTCTGATGCCTTGACATTTATGGCAGGTGATCGTGAACATGTCGAAGAAGCTTATGCAGGCGATATTATTGGATTGCATAATCATGGTACGATTCAAATCGGTGATACGTTTACGCAGGGGGAAGATTTCAAATTTGTTGGTATCCCTAATTTTGCGCCTGAATTGTTCCGACGGATACGATTAAAAGATCCGCTTAAACAAAAACAGCTATTAAAAGGATTGGTGCAGTTGTCAGAAGAGGGGGCTGTACAGGTATTTAGACCCTTATCTAACAATGATTTGATTGTCGGAGCGGTTGGTGTTCTGCAATTTGATGTTGTGGTTGCGCGCTTAAAATCCGAATACAATGTAGAAGCCATTTATGAACCGGTGAACGTCACAACCGCCCGTTGGGTAGAATGTAGTGATGTGAAAAAATTGGAAGAATTTAAACGTAAATGTGAACAAAATTTAGCGCTGGATGGTGGCGATAATCTTTCTTACATTGCACCAAGTATGGTGAATTTGAATTTAACACAGGAACGTTATCCGGATGTTGACTTTAGAAAAACACGTGAGCATTAATGTAAACTTCATTTATCCGTTTTTGGTATAACCGATAATGCCAATTAAGAAGAGCTAGGTGACTAGCTCTTATTTAATCTTCTTCAACATCAAGCCCATTAATAGCAAAACCATCGAAAGAACTCCAGTTTGAAAATACTTCAGTCAAGGCATTAATCATGCCAAATAGCTCATCTTCTTTACCTTCAAAGCTAATTTCTGTGAAGTCCACTATATGATCAGTTGAATTAACATCAGAATTCTCATCATTTGACCCTTCTTCGATTTCATTATTCGTTTGGTCATAGGAGTAATATTTTTCGAATTCTTCACTGAGTATACCATTTTCAAGGGCAATAACGATTTTATGAAGATTTTCATCTCCCCATGATAACCATTTAGCACTGATATCATAAATCAGTTCATAATCAGTACGATAAACCATGATAATATATTTTAAGGAATAAGGTTCAATATACTGGATAATTTGCTTGCTTTGATTAATATCTTTTAACCAAAATGGGACTACAATCTCAATTTTTCCTCCCCAACTTTCACTCAATTTTTTTATCGCTTGCGCCCATTGTTGCCAAATCAGATCTTTATTTTGGTCATAATCACTTAATAAATAGGGTTCTATATCATATTGGATTCCAGCAAGACAAGGTTTATTTATACGTCGCTGACAGAATTGCTTAATTATCTGATTACGTTCAATCGCATTTTGTAAACCACTTTCAAGTATCATTTCTGCTGCTCCTTCAACAGCAATGATCTCAATACCATTTTGAAATGCGATGTCTAAGAGATTTATTAGCTGTTCTTCATATTCAATTTGCTGGTTTTCAATAAATAATTGTAAATAAATCTGATTGATCCCTTTTGATTTTATCTTTGTAATAAATTGGTTAGGTGAGTTATTCCATGTGGTTGCTTTCCAATTCCACATAGCAAGATTGCGGTTTTTTTCCGTATAAGTTAAGTTATTAACCAGTGTATTTGAATGTGTTGATTGTTCAATCTCCAGTTTTGGAAAATTTGAACTATCAGGTTGAGCGGATGTATCAAGTGATAAGGGTTGATTTTGATCAATCATAAATGGAACCGGATCACTCATTGCTACCTGCTCAATAATTTGCGTTGTATTTACCACGGCACTTAAAACCGAATCGCTATTAGGATTCGACAAATCATGTTGCAATGCCGTATCGTATTGGCTCGTTTCGGTGTTTTTAAGGTTGTTCAACATCGACACATTACCCGCAAAAGCCGCAGGCAGGACAGTAATTAGAATAAATAGTACATTGCTTGATAGTCGTTTAATGTTATTTATCAAATTTAACTCTCTCCATTTTTCCCCAAGATAATTTACCTTTTTTCAAACGGAAGAAACCTTTAAATTTCCAATATAAACAGATTTGTCGATAGCCAAAATTATCAATTAGCGAAATAAAAAGTAGTGATACAAAATATCTGATTTTATCTAATCCTCTTAGCAAGAGGCCGTCAATGGCAATGGCAGTCGAGGTGATTAAAATATTGTAACTAATAACAAGTAAAAAATAGGATAAAATTAAATTACCATCGACCACATCAAAATAACAAAAAAGGGGTAATAATACATAACCTAATAATTCAGCAATCGGCCCTAAAATATCGGTTAAAATCGAAAAAGGTAAAAGAATAAAACTTAATCTTTTATATTTTAACTTAAAAGTAAACTCCCGAAAATGCAAATAAGTTTGCAATGCACCAATATGCCAACGTATTCGTTGATTCTTTAATACTTTCCATTTTTCGGGTACTTGAGTCCAGCATACCGCAGTTGGGACATATTCTATTTTATAATTGGCTTTGGTATCATAGATTAGTTTATGTAATTTTACCGTAAAGTCAAAATCTTCACCAACCGAGTCAGCCGAAAATCCACCAATTTTTATGGCTAAATCTCGACGGAACAAGCCAAATGCGCCTGATATAATCGGTAATATTTTAATATGATTCCAGGCCACTTTAGCCATTAAAAATGAACGCATATATTCCAATGCTTGTAATTGAACAATGTATTTTCTTGATAGTTTTATTTTTGTTACCACCCCTTTATTAATCAAACAACTGTTTGCAACTCGAACGGTTCCACCCACGGCAATAGTTTTAGGACTGTAAATAAAAGGAATAACCGCTTTAGTTAATGCATCGGGTTCTAAAATGGAATCAGCATCAATGAGACAAACGATAGGGGCTTGACTTAAATTGATTGCCGCATTATGTGCATCGGCTTTGCCTCCATTGACTTTATCTATCACGCGAAGACGGCTATCTTTTTGAGAGATATAAACCCCTCTTATTTTGGCATGAGATAGGTGATTTTGTTCCACATTATTTAAATGATGGGCGGTTTCTTGTAATCGAAAATGGTCATAAATTAATTGAAAAGTATTGTCGGTTGAGCCATCGTTAATCACAATAATATCAACATTAGGGTATTCCGTTGCGAGCATCGATTCAATACTATCGATAATGGTAACGCTTTCATTATAGGCAGGCATAATAATAGAGATAGCCGGTAAAATACCTTCATTCTTTTTAATATTCTGAATTTTTTTATCGTTATCTCGCGCTTTAATTAGGACATAAACAGAAATGATAAGTTGCAAAAAATAGATGAGCACTTGTAAAAGTCCGACAATCATTATGAGAATAACCAGCACTTCCATGCAAAGCTTGATTGCATAGTATAAATCATTGTTCATAAAGTTTACCCGTGTTTAATTTTGAAAATATTGTTGTTTTTATCGAGGATATGGACAAATCGCTTAGTCGTAAAATCAAAATATTCTGTTATCAATTCTTCAATACTACATATCTTTTCTTGATAGCAGAATTCATTAATAAAATTAAGTAGATAACAGCTGTGAATAATACCGGAAGAACTATTTTGTAAATCGATTAACGATTCATAAAACGCCCGCATATAATCGCGTCTATCTTCTTTGGCTAACATAGCGTAAGGCGTGATATAATTTATAGAAATTTGGGTTAAGATGTTAGAAAGATTATCAACAATTTTGCTAAATTGTTGATTTGCTAGTTCGGTTTCAAACTCTAAAAGCTTATAGGATGGAACTAATCGTAAAAAACAAAATAGACCATTTTGCGATATTGAATTAGACAATAAGATTATGAGTTCAGCAAGAGTCACGTTAGGATTACTGATTGCTAAACTCAGCGCTGCTGCAACAGCAACTTCTTGGTTATGGTTTTTACAAGCATGTTTCAACGCCGCAAAGGTTTGTGTGGAAGGGTAGTAAGACAACATGTTTGCGGCATCAATGCGTTCTTTCGTCGTTCCTTTTTTTAATAAAGTGCGCAATTTTTTTTGAAATACTTCATTTTCAAACAGCGGTAATACCGGTTCAAGCTCATTGAACTGTTTTTCAGCAAAAAAAGCGGCAATTAAGTCAACGGAATTTAATGCATATTTCGATATTTTGCTTGCATAAAAGGCGTTTACTTTACTTTTTTGTGCAATCAAATCGATTAATTTTAGTTTTAAATCATTAAATCTTTTCCGATGATATCTTCGATCAAGATAAATTATTGACGTGATAAAAACAATTATCAGACCAGCAAAAATCATACTGACATTGTAAATATTCATATACCGTATTAAAATGTCCATTTTATACCACATCCTAATGTTTTCTTGTTGTACAAATTACGGTTGCGGTTGGTGTCTTTTCGACCTTCAGCAGTGTAGTTAAATTGAAGACTTAATCTGTCAGACACATCATACGTTAGACCCACGAAATGTGCTTTCGCCTTGATTAATGAATGATTATAGCGGTTAGAACGATCTGATGTTTCTTGAGCATTTGAGTAACCGATAAATAGATGCAATTTTTCGATTGGTGTTGCGGTTAGCTTAATTAGAAAACCGTTGGTATGATTATTATCCTGATCATAAGTATTGTACCACTTACCGGCAATTGATAATCGGTCATTCAAGAAGTATTGCTCAATCCCTGGCGTAATACTTTTGATATTTCCGTCGTTGTAGTGGTCGAACTTTAAATCCAATGTGATATGAAGGGAATTAAAATATTCATTTGTTGATGATAATAATACATAGTCAGCACCACTTGCTAAGGTATAACGTGCAAAGAATTTTTTAGACGTCGCGGTAAAGCCTGATAAGTAGCCGTAAGCACGATCATTTAGCGTATGCCAAAATGTTGTACCAATTCTTTGATCATTCATATTAAAACGATGAGATTGAGCAACATGACCTGTAATCGTACTTGTTTTAGACAGTTTATAAGATAGCGCAAACTCCATTTCGTTCCAGTCTGCATAAGATTTTGTTAAATGACTATGAGTACCAGCAACATTGAGTGTCCAGTAATGAATCGATTTTTTGATGTCAGTGATTGTTTTTTTTAATGTTAACAATTGGGTATCATTGGGTGATTGCGTTAAATAGTGATTGAGTAGTAATTCAGCTTCACTTGGATTATCAATATTTTGTGCTAACACAACGCTGACCAATCCGTATTGGGCATCGACATAATTGGGGGCTAAGACTAAAGCCTTTTGAAACGCTTGTTTTGCTTGATCTAAGTTTTTCAGTGCATAATAGTTAAATCCAAGTTGGACAAGTATGTCTGAATTAGTTGGTGATAGTACAAGCGCAGATTCTAATTTTTGCGCAGCGAGATTAAAATTTTGCATTTTTTTTGCTTCAATGCTTTCATTTAATAATTGTTCTGCTTTGATTGCGTTATTTCCATAAATTGGGTTTGCTAATATAGTAGAACTGTAGGCAAAAAAACTTAGCATTAAGACTAACTTATAAGACATAAAACCACCTTAATTCAATATATTTCAAAATCTATGTTTTTATTTTTATTTGTGTATGAATCAAAGCACTATTGAAATGATGTAAATTAATCAATGAGTTGTTCTGAATCAGCAAAAAATAGAAATCTTAGGTAATATCACAGGATGATGTAATTTTAATTACATGGTTTAGGTTATCCAAACGCGTGGATTATATAAAATACATATAACAAAGAATAGAAATATTTGGTGTAGTTTTGTTTAGTTTGATAGCTATTGTTTATTTATGTTTTTTTGCCCTTAATTGTTGAATTAAGACTATAATAGTTTTTTAAATGGGAAAATTATATGAATAAGATGAAAATTAAATTGATTATTTTTACTGCGTTAGGATTCATTATTTCCAACTCTTCTAGCGCAATTGATAATAAGCTTGTTCACCCTGTATTATTGGAAAAGGTACAACAAAGTGAACGAGATAAACGTCAATATGAAGTGATTGAGTTACCAAACAAAATGCAGGTATTACTGGTGTCTGATCCCAATGCAGTCAAATCGCTTGGCTCACTAGCGCTACCGGTTGGTTCATTGCAAGATCCAAAAGCACAGCAAGGCTTAGCGCATTATACTGAGCACATGGTACTTATGGGCTCAAAAAAGTATCCTAAACCAGCAAGTTTTTCTAAATTTTTAAGCCGTCACACCGGCAGTTATAATGCAAGTACTGCCGCACATCGTACCGCATTTTATTTTGAAGTTGAAAATAGTGCTTTTGATAAAGCATTGGATTATTTAGCTGATGCCATTGCCGAGCCTATCTTAGATCCTAAATTTGCCGATAAAGAACGCAATGCCGTTAATGCCGAATTGACTATGGCACGATCCAATGATGGTTTTAGAATTGAACAAGTTGATGCTGAAACCATTAATCCCGAACATCCTGCATCACAATTTTCAGGGGGTAACTTAGAAACATTAAGTGATAAGCCAGACAGTAAACTACAAGATGCCTTAGTCAATTTTCATCACGATTATTATTCTGCCAATATTATGGTCGGGGTCATTTACAGTAATCAATCGATAAATAAATTGGCAAAATTAGCCGAAGATACCTATGGAAAGATTCCCAATCGCCATACTATTGCGCCAAAAATTGATAAGCTGGCAATGACGTCGGATTCGTTAGGTAAACAAATTTATATGATTCCTGCACAACCTAAAAAGTTGTTGTTATTGCAATTTCCCATTGAAAACAATTTAGCTAAATTTGCCGATAAAAGTGATGAATATATCACTTATTTAATTAGTAACAGTAGCCAAAATACATTATCTGACCAACTTCAAAAACAAGGATTAATCGAAAGTATATCCTCCTCGATTTCACCTAATCGATATGGCAATAGTGGTATTTTTAGTATTAATGTCAGTTTAACCGATGCAGGGCTTAGCCAGAAAGATAAAGTTATTGGCGCTATTTTTAATTATTTGCAGTTAATTCAAAAAGAAGGTGTAACCGAAGCTTATTATGAGGAGTTTAAGAAAGTCTTAGATTTAGGATTTAAATATCAAGATATTGAACGGGATATGTCCTATGTTGAATGGTTATCGGATCAGATGTTGCTATATCCAATTCAAAATGTTCTTAATTCAGATTATATTGCAACGCATTTTGATAAGTCTGCAATTATCGCTCGACTAAAAAGTTTAACTGCCGATAATGCCAGAATATGGACGATTTCACCGAATCAAGCAACCAATAAAACCGCTTATTTTGTTGAAGCGCCTTACAAAATTGATAACATTACTAAAGAAGAAAAATTAAATTGGACAGCGTTAGGTAAAGATTTCTCGTTTACTTTACCAGCGCTCAATCCTTATATCCCCGATGACTTTTCGATTGTAAAGCAAAGTGAAACTCCATTACCAGCCGTTGAGTTTAACAAACGGGGAAATCATATTCATTTAGCTAGTCAATATTTTAAACAAGATCCGAAAGCTGCCATAGTGGTTTCATTGCGCAATAACGAGGCATTTAAAGATGTAAAATCACAGGTCATTTTTTACTTACTTGACTATATTGTCAGTCGAAATTTAGCGCAGTTAGAATTTCAGGCTGGTGTCGCAGGTATGTCTTTATCATGTTCGGGTGATAATGGACTAATGATCACTGCTACAGGCTTTAATCAACATCTGCCAGATATGATAACCGCTATCTTAAATAGCTATCGAAATGTTAATATTGATGAGCAAAGTTTAGCATTAGCGAAATCCTGGTATCTTCAAAAACTTGATGCCGCCGATCATGCTAATAGTTATTTATTATCGATGCAACCAGTTAAAGCTTTATCTTATATTCCTTACTTCGAACGCAGTGATAAACGCCGAATAACAGCAGATATCAGTGTGAATGATGTATTGGCTTATCGTGATAAGTTACTGTCAAAATCCGTTCCTTATATGATCAGTTTAGGGAATATATCGAACGATAATTCACTCAAACTTTATCAGGAAATACAAAAAACGTTGGATGCGAATATCGAGTTTGAACCAAAACCAACGATAAAAATAACATCGACACAGACAGCAAAAATTACGCAACATGCAACTTCGAGCGACAATGCTTTAATGATTGGATATATTCCAGCGAATTATAGTGAAATCGAGGGACAAGTTTTAAGTTATACGCTGACCAAAATGATTGAACCTTCTTTTTATGAGCAGTTGCGCAGTAACGAGCAGCTTGGTTATGCCGTGTTTACCATTCCGTTTACCATAGGTGAATCGTCAGGATTAGGATTTTTAATTCAAAGTAATCAGTATGATCCTGATTATTTACTTAAACGCTATCAAGATTTTTATCCTAACATGTTAAGTAAATTGAAAGAATTATCCGATCAAGATGTTGAGCAATATAAAAAAGGCGTGCTCAATGAATTGACAATGCCGCCACAAACGCTAGAGGAAGAATTAAATCTTTATCTGTCAGATTATCGTTTATCACGCTTTAAATTTGATTCACGTGAGAAAAAAATCAATCAATTGAAAAAAATTACCCAACAAGATTTGATTAACTTTTATACCCATTCTGTTATGGAGCATAAAGGTTTAGTACTAGCGTCGCAAGTACTGGGTAAACCTTTAGAAGATTCCAAAGTACCACAAGCTATTAATGGTAATGAGTTGACGGATTTTGACAATGCTTCAAGTTTACAACATTCTTTGTTAAGTGAAATGACTAAATAATTTTGATGTTAATAAGGTTTGTTAAAACAGAATGTAGAATCACATAACTGAAATAAAAATAAGGTAATTTTCAACCGAAATTACCTTATTTTTTATCTGAATTTTTAGTTAAATTGAATATTAATGGTAATAATCAATAGTATTATCTTCATTATGGTGGTCATTTGAACCTGGTATCGCTCGGGATCGTTCGATTGGCACGTAACTACCACTTGGCGTTTCAACTTGGCATTCACTTAAATAGATTGAGTATTTGGTGTTGGCATGCATACTTTCACCACGAAAATAACAGTGAACCGCACTAAATAAGTGATTTCGACACAATATTGCAATAGCAAGCCAAACCACAAGAATAGCAATAGCCACCCATTTTAAACGCCGCCAAAGAAACGACCAAAATCCTTGTTTACGAAAACGGCAATAAACAAAAATGAGGATAATAACGGCAACAAATCCTAACGCTTCAAATAACCAAAATAGCCACATACCATTTTCTCCTGAATTAGCTATAATTTGTGACTATTTTATACTAAGTTACAACCATGATCCATTGCGAATGATACCCACAGCTATGCCTTCAATAGCAAAATTTTGTTGTTCAAGATCAACCAAAATCGGAGAAAATTCACTATTTTCGGCAATCAGATGAACATATCGACCTTGACGAGATAAGCGTTTAACTGTCACTTCATCTTCAATGCGTGCCACAATAACTTGTCCATTTTTGACATCCTGAGTTTTATGCACCGCCAGTAGATCACCATCCAATATACCGATATCTTTCATTGACATTCCCTGTACACGTAATAAAAAATCGGCATTGGGTTTAAATAAATTGGGATCCACTTGATAATAACTTTCAATATGTTCTTGAGCAAGAATCGGTGAACCGGCTGCTACTTGACCAATAAGCGGTAGACCTTCCGCTTCATTTTTTTCATGATTTTCAAGTAACAGGCGGATACCTCTTGATGAGCCGGCAATCATTTCAATAGCGCCTTTTTTGGCTAAAGCTTTTAAATGCTCTTCTGCTGCATTAGCTGAACGAAAACCTAATATTTTAGCTATTTCTGCTCGTGTTGGTGGCATTCCGGTAGTCTGAATATTATCTTTGATTAAATCATAAATTTGCTGTTGGCGTTCAGTTAATGGTCTCATTCGATTTTCCTGTTTATTTATACAGATATATGTGATTATATACAGCTAAGTTAATAATGCCAACCCTTTCTTTCATTGATTTTTATTTTATTTCTGCTCAACAAGGTTTAATTGTGTTTATTAAGGTGAATGTTATCTGACTTTTGTTACAAAATAACGGAGGTTGAATTTTAACCTCTATATCAACAATAAATGATAATAGTTTAAATATATTCATAATGTTATAAAAAATGATTGTGCGTTTAATTTTGTATATTGGATTGGACTGTTTTACGATGTGTTTTCCTTGTTTTGTTTCAGAGATTAAGGTTATATAATGAAGGTCAGTAGTATGATATACTACGCAAAATTGTTTTTTTAATTGGAATTGTCTCATGCCTTATGTTGTTGCACTCAGTGGTGGAATTGCCAGTGGTAAAAGTACCATTGCACATCTATTTGCTGATTTAGGGGTTCCAATTATTGATGCTGATATTATTGCTCGCCAAATTGTAAAAAGTGGCACCTTAGCATTTTCTCAAATTGTTAAACATTTTAGTCAAGAAATTGTCTTACCTGACGGTGAATTGGATCGTCGTCAATTAAGAGAAATTATTTTTAATAATGACCATGAACGTCTTTGGTTGAACAGTTTATTACATCCGATTATACAGCAAGAAACCCAAGCTCAAATTGAAAAGCAAACTGCTGATTATGTCATTTGGGTGGTACCATTACTTGTTGAAAATAATTTACATCATTTTGCTGATCGCGTATTAATGATAGATATACCTGAATCATTGCAATTAGAACGTCTTATGAATCGTGATCATATTGTTGAGTCATTAGCCCGAAAAATGATATTTTCACAGGTTTGTTCTGGCAAACGTTTGTCGTATGCTGATGATATTATTATTAACAATGATGATTTAGATTCATTAAAACAGCAGGTTTGTAAATTACATCAACAATATTTAAAAAATTCAAAAATTAAGAATGGATAAGTATGAATAATATTATTTTTGAACATCCTTTAAATGAAAAAATGCGTACTTGGTTACGATTAGAATTTTTATTAAAACAAATTAATACGCATTGTCATTTGAATGAAAATAATGCGCTACTCTTTTTCCATGCCTTATCTGAACTTCTTGAGATAATAGAGCGTAGTGATGTCAGAGGGGAACTCATTAAAGAAATTGAATCACAAAAACAAAAACTGATTTCATGGATGAATATTGATGGTGTTGATAAGGATCTAATCAGTGATTTAATCCTCCGATTCGATTCGTTTTTAGTCAAATTTAATGCAACCGCTCGTTTAGGGCAGTCATTAAAAGACGACCGTTTTATTACGTCAATAAGGCAACGTTTAACCATTCCGGGTGGGTGTTGTAGTTTTGATCTGCCTTTCTTTTATTTATGGTTGAAACTGTCTCAAGAAACACGAAACCTTCAGGTAAGAAATTGGCTGCAACAGTTGTCTTTATTAGATGAGGCATTATCTTCTTGTATGCAACTTATAAGACAGCTGGGCGAGTTTAAAAAATATCATTGTAGTAACAATTTTTTTCAAGAAACTAACGGAGAAATTAACTTAATTCGTGTTCGTGTTTCATTAGATAAAAATGTTTATCCTCAAGTATCGGGACATATGTCACGGTATAGTATCCGTTTTTTACCCCTTGAAACTTGTGAAAACACAACACATGATTCGATTGAATTTGAACTAGCTTGTTGTTAGTTATGGTAAAGTCTATTTTGAAGAAACTGAAATGAGTAATCAAACACACACTTTTGTAAATTGTCCGACTTGTCAAAAACAAGTCGAATGGTCAGACGTTAGTCCTTATCGACCTTTTTGTAGTAAACGTTGCCAACTTATTGATCTCGGTGACTGGGCAACGGAAGAACACCGTATTGCTGATAAAGAGATAAGCGAACAAGATCATTGGAGCGAAGATGATAAATTCAACTCTTCAGGTAATCAGTAATGAAAATTTTGGGTATTGAAACATCTTGCGATGAAACAGGGGTGGCGATTTATGATGATCAACATGGATTGCTTGCCAATCAACTTTATTCACAAGTCAAGTTACATGCTGATTATGGTGGAGTGGTACCGGAACTTGCATCACGTGATCACATTCGTAAAACCGTACCACTGATTCAAGCGGCCTTAAAAGAAGCTAATTTAACTTCGCGCGATATTGATGGTGTGGCTTATACGGCTGGGCCCGGATTAATTGGAGCATTAATGGTAGGAGCCTCGATTGGGCGATCACTCGCTTATGCGTGGAATGTGCCTGCGATTGCCGTCAATCATATGGAAGGTCATTTACTTGCTCCTATGCTTGAAGATAATCCGCCAGCGTTTCCTTTTGTGGCTTTATTAGTTTCAGGGGGACACACTCAACTTTTCAGTGTGACTGGAGTAGGGGAATATCAGCTACTTGGCGAATCCATTGATGATGCAGCAGGTGAAGCATTTGATAAAACTGCTAAATTGCTAGGGATTGATTATCCTGGAGGAGCGAAATTATCAAAATTAGCTGAGCAAGGATTATCTTCTCGATTCCATTTTCCTCGACCGATGACAGATAGACCAGGTTTTGATTTTAGTTTTTCTGGTCTTAAAACAGCCACAGCCAATACCATTCATCAGCATAGTCAAAATAATGCGATTGATGAACAAACCAAAGCCGATATTGCCCGTGCTTTCGAAGATGCGTTAGTCGATACTTTGGTCATTAAATCCCGACGAGCACTTGATCATACGGGATTTAACCGTTTAGTCATTGCTGGTGGTGTGAGTGCCAATAAGCCTTTGCGTGACAAATTAACACAATTAATGCAACAGCGAAAAGGAGAAGTTTTTTACCCTAGAGTTGCGTTTTGTACCGATAATGGTGCGATGATAGCTTATGCTGGTATGATTCATTTGCAATCTAAAGAAGGTAATGAACTGGCTATTGAGGTAAATCCTCGATGGGCTTTAAATATATCCAACAGTTAGTGTTGGATATATTTAGTTGGATTAGAAAAGAGCATGTTTAATTATCGGAATTAGTGAGTTTATTGGTGTTTTCAGATTGCATTGCAACGAGTTTTTCTAGATTTCTATTGATACTAAAAGTCACACAGATTAATTCGAAGCCAATACGTGTAACAATAGCCCCGCTAATTAAACAGAACAATCCATAAAAAAAATTACCTTGGAATATATTGAATAAACAACTCAGAACGACGCAAGCTAACGATAACCAGTACAGAATGGTTAATATACTTGGCATGATTAAACGATTAAAGAAAAGTAAATCTATAGGTTTAAAATCTTTCATATCTTTCCCCAATGTAGTTTCACATAAATTTAGGTTATTAAAGCATATAAAAAGCTAAACTATAGGATGATTATCTAAAATAATCGTTGTATATTAGAGTACATTTTTTAGAGGAAATCAATGCAATTAAAGATTAAATATTTATGAAAACTTATATTACTGGCAAAGATGCCGCCCTTGAAGATTCAATCCACTATTTCCATCAACAATTAGCTAAATATCAATTAGACGTTAAAGAGGCGTCTTGGCTTAATCCCGTTGCTAATGTTTGGTCAGTTCATATACAAAATACCCAATGTCCTTTATGCTTTGCTAATGGTAAAGGCGCAAGTAAAAAAGCCGCACTTGCATCGGCTTTAGGTGAATATTTTGAACGGTTATCAACTAATTATTTCTTTTCCGATTTTTATTTGGGAAAACAAGCAGCAACGGCTAATTTTGTTCACTATCCAACGGAAAAATGGTTTGCAGTGCCTGAGGATAATACTTTGCCAGAAGGCCTGTTATCGGAAAAATTATTACAATTTTATGATCCAGAACAAGAATTAAACGCAACCGATCTCATCGATTTACAGTCAAGTAATCGTGAACGTGGTATTTGTGCTTTACCATTTGTTTCTCAAACAGATCAAACAATTGTTTATGTTCCAGTAAACTTAATTGCTAATTTATATGCTTCAAATGGTATGTCTGCCGGTAATACACGTAATGAAGCCAGAGTGCAAGGTTTATCTGAAATTTTTGAACGCTACGTTAAAAATAAAATTATTGCTGAAGCAATCAGTTTACCGACGATTCCAAAAGAAGTGATTGATCGCTACCCAAGTGTGTTAGCATCAATTGAATCACTTGAAAATGAAGGATTTCCACTTTATTGTTTTGATGCGTCTCTCGGCGGTAAATATCCTGTGATTTGTGTGGTGTTATTTAATCCTCACAATGGCACTTGTTATGCTTCTTTTGGTGCTCACCCTAATTTTGGTGTTGCACTAGAAAGAACGGTGACCGAACTATTACAAGGCAGAAGTTTAAAAGATCTTGATGTTTTCTCACCACCAAGTTTTGATAATGATGAAATTGCGGATTTAAGTAACTTAGAAACCCATTTTATTGATTCAAGTGGTTTAATATCATGGGATTTATTTAAACAACAAGCCGATTTTGAATTTGTAGATTGGGATTTTTCGGGAACAACCGAACAAGAATTTAATAATCTTATGGCAATTTTCCATGAACAAAATACCGAAGTATTAATTATGGACTATGAGCACTTAGGGGTATATGCTTGCCGTATATTGGCGGTCGGTATGTCCGAAATTTATCCGCCTGAAGATCTTTTAATTGCCAATAACAACATGGCGATACATCTTCGTGATCTTATTTTATCACTACCAGTAAAAAACTATTCTGCTGAACAATATCTTGCCATTATTGAACAATTGGATGAAGAAGGATTAGATGATTTTGCACGAATTCGTGAACTGCTTGGTATCGCTACAGGCAAAGATAACGCTTGGTTAACATTACGAGTTGGTGAGCTAAAAGCAATGCTTGCATTAGCCGCTCAGGATTTAGAACAGGCTAAACTATGGATTGATTGGACGATAGAAATGAATGAATCTATTTTGTCAGCTGAAAGAAATCATGATTATCGTTGTTTACAAACGTTGGTGAATTTTATTCTTCAACGTGATGCAAGCCAATTCCGTGATTATCAAAAGGCCTTTAATAAAATGTATGGTCAAGCTTGTGTTGATAAAATGTGGCAATATGCCCTTGGCGAAAAAACATTTTACGGTCTAAAAGACGCTTTAGTGACTGCTAAATCAGTTGATGATGATGTTGAACAATTTGCCATGCATCAAAAATTATTAGCTGTGTATCATAAATTGCATCAAGCTATGCAATAAAGTGCTATAAAGTTAATTAATTCATCCACCCAATTAAATTGGTGGATGAATTAAACGTTAAGCTTGTCTGGCAAAGTCGGCAGCTTGCTTAACCAGTTCTTCACTCGGTCTTACTCCCGTATATAAGTAAAACTGTTCAAGGGCTTGTAAAACTGCAACATCTGCGCCTGAAATCCTTATTTTGTTTAATCGATTGGCATAACTCATCAAAGGTGTTTCAACCGGCATGGCAACCACATCAAAAACAATATCGGCATGGTTAATCATGCTGTCTGGAAAAGCTAAATGATTTTCCTCATTTCCGCCCTGCATCCCGATAGGCGTGACATTAATTATCAATTTTGCTTGTTCGGGTGAAATTTCAATTTCATCTTTTACCCAACGATAATTGTATCGTTTTGCTAACGCTTCTCCTTTTTCTTGATTACGTGCAGCAATAATTCCATGGGTAAAACCTGCATCGAAAAAGGCGCCAATCACGGCATTAGCCATACCACCACTGCCTTTTAATACAAATGGGGTCGTGTTATCAATATGATGTAAAGCAATCAGTTTTGCAACAGCGATATAGTCTGTGTTATAGCCTTTCAAATGATAGTCAGTATTCACAATAGTGTTAACTGAATGGATAGATTTAACGGATTCATCGAGTTCATCAAGAAATTCAATGCAGGCTTGTTTATAAGGCATAGAAATGGCGCAGCCACGAATTGCTAACGCTTTAATGCCATATATTGCATCTTTTAAATTATTAGTCGTAAAAGCTTTATAAAGATAATTGAGATCGAGTTTCTCATATAAAAAGTTATGAAATCGAGTTCCAAAATTGCTTGGTCTGGCAGCCAATGACATACAAACAATCGTATCTTTATTGATAATTCTTGCCATTTTTATTGTTCCTTGTGATCATGTTCATCTATTTTTTAATTTTAACACTTTCTCGATTTAGACGTATTGAATTATGGTAGCAAATAATACAGGCCCTAACATACAACAAGAAAAAGCCACCGTTAGCACAATGATTTATCTTTATTGTCACAAACAGCATCATGTTCCTAACAATCAGCTATGTGATGAGTGTAATGATTTATTAAAATATGCAATGCAACGCTTAACCTTATGCCGATTTGGTGAGGATAAAACAACCTGTGAACGTTGTCCAAAACATTGTTATCGTAAAGATTATAAACAAAAAATAAAGCAAGTGATGCGTTTCTCAGGCCCAAGAATGATGATTTATCATCCTATTATGGCCCTCAAACATCTTTATAAAAATTTGACTAAGCAATAATTTTCGCAATCAATTTTGCGACATCATTTAAGGTCACAAAGGATAAATGTGAAGGCGCTATTATAAAAATTAAAAAACGTTAAAATCCATATTTACCATTAAACAGGTTTAAATTTATATCCGTCTGTTTTAAAAAGTAAAAATTGGTTATAATGGCACACTATATTATATTGTTCAGATAACTCGTAAAATATCGTCATTATGATAATGGGTGTTCACAATTAAAAGTAGAGATAGTCATAAATAACTATTTTCTGTTTTATTTAATGACATAAAACATAAGGATGATGAATATTTAAACATTTTGATCCATACGCAAATGAATGGGCTCACAATCAAAGTTATCGGTGATCATTTCGTTAGCAGTTAAAAAGTTTAAGTATCTAAAGCCCTTTTTTAAGGTAATTTAATAATGAAGAAGATATCAATAATTTTTATATTATTAGCACATTTGTCGTTTGTTATTCAAGCCCAAGAGTATCAATATAATGATTTTGGTATCACCAAATCCTTTGAATTTGGACCAAGTAATTCTAAAAATTCATCAAATCAGCAACGTGATATTATAGAAGCGATCTATTTTGAGAAAGATGTACAATTATCATGGAACAGTAGTATTGACGATTTTGATATTGATTTCTTTTTTGTTAATAATAAAAACGATAAAAAAACGGTGGAAATTCTGGTAAATAATATCCAAAATACAGAGTGGGTTTATTTACCAACCAAATTGAAATTAAATGAATTAACTAAGGGAGATATTGCTTTTTTGTATCTTATACAACTTAAGAATATCGAGCCGAATAGTTGTTTGCATCACTATTTTGATGTTTACGGTTATTCAAATTCAAAGTATCCTGAAGGAATTTTGGATTATTTAGATTACAATCGTTTAGAAGTTCAAAATAAAATGCGGATTTGTTTATCAGATAAAGGCTATTTGTAGTCAAGTTTAACTAAATATTGATAAGTCATTGTCTCGGTATGCTCAAAAAGAGAGCGAAATCTTGTACCGTCAATAAGTCGCACCATTTAATGAATTTTTTGCCTTTCCTTGATAACCTAAATTTTTTAAAGTGCAGTGCCTTTAGTGGGTATCGTTAATTTTAGGGTATCAACGCCTTCTAGTTGCAGAAGTTTAATTTTTTTATCAATGCCACCTGCATAACCGGTTAAACTGCCGTTACTGCCAATGACTCGATGACAAGGAATAATAATGGATAGTGGATTACGCCCAACTGCTCCGCCGACAGCTTGGCTTGACATACTTGCAAGTTGATTGGTTTTCGCAATTTGTTTAGCTATATCGCCATATGTGATGAGTTCACCATAAGGAATTTTACAAAGAATATCCCAAACTTGATGACGAAAAGACGTACCAATCGGGGCTAAATCAAGTTGATTGATAGCCGGATTTTTTCCTGAAAAGTAGTGATCAAACCATTTTTTTGTGTGGTTAAAGATGGGTAAGTTAGGTTTGCTTTCAAGGGGAGCATTGACGGTATCACCAAAATATTTTTGTCCTTCAATCCATACAGCAACAAGTTGATTGTTTCGGCTTGCCAGCGTAATTAACCCTAATGGTGAAACGTAATCGGTTGAATAAAACATATAAACCTTAAAATTTGGAGCTCAACATTAAAATTAAATTATGCTTGTTTATTCACTAAATTTCTAGTTTTTTGTTGATATTGCCGATTATATTTTGTTATTTGGCTTACCTAAGCAAGCCAAATAAAATTAAGACGTTATTTTGTGCTTTGTTTCCCTTTTTCGACATAACTCATATCGCCAAAACTTTCGACAATAAATTTACCTTCATCGGTATAACGAATTTTGGTAACACTGGCATTGCCTAATGGAGAGGTGATTGGAGCATCAAGCAGATCTTCTACCATAGACATAATCGCAATACCATGTGAAACAACTAATACGTTACCACCACCTTGTGCTTTTGCTGATTCAGCAATGGTTTTTAATGCGACTTCCATTCTTTTTTTAACTTGCTGATAATTTTCTGCTTGTCCTGATTTTTCAACCGCAGCCACGGCATCTAACATTTTTTGTAGTGTTATTTTACCTTTAGCAAGATCAGCCATTAAATCCTTGTCAGAAGGATATCCTAAATGTTGCGCAGCAGGAGTCCACATATTGGGATCTAGATCGCCTTCAAAATCGCCAAAGCAGGCTTCACGTAGTGCTTCCATTTCATTAATTGCCAATGTATCACCTTTACTTTCTAAGATAATACGTGCTGTTTGTCGTGCACGGCCTAAGTCACTTGAATAGGCAGTAATAAATTCGACATCTTTTAAGCCTTGTCCTAATTGTTCAGCAACTTCTATACCAGACTGAATTAATGGTGTATCAGACCATCCTTGAGCACGATGAACGTTGTTAAACATGGTTTTACCATGACGGGTTAAATAGATTGTCACTTCACTGGCAAAAGCTTGTGAAATTGATATGACCATAACAAAAAGTAGGCTAATAAATTGAATAGATTTTTTCATGTTTCATCCTTTATTTAACAAAATTTTAAAATAAATTAAATCGATAATCGATAACAGTTTCCGCTGATAAGGTTGGGGAACGTTGTGCTCTTCCATGTTTCAGGTTTGGTGTCGCATCTGAGGCACTCATCGTTTTGTAAGACCATCCATAACCAAATTTAGATAAAATCGAGAGATTTTTAAACATGCCAGAACTCGGTTTCCAAATATTAAAAATGTTGATCTCACCATTTTTTAATCGGTCATGCTTATAATTAAATTTAGCATAGTTCATATACAATCCAGTGGTATTATCCTTAATAAAATCATAATTTAATACGGCGGTGAAAACAAGTTCCCCATCGCGCATGTAATCTGCTGCTGCGGCGGCAAGTCCATTAAAACGACCACGGTTATTTTTACCGATATGGCGTCCATAATACCCAAGAGCGTTATGTTTATTTGCATCGGTATAGGCGAGCCCCACTTTGATGCTCCAGTCTTCTTCTTTCCATTCAATGTCGGTTGCATAGTGCCATGCATGGGAATCAAACTCTTTTCTATTTTGTTTCATGGCATCATAATTTTTCATCGCATAGCTACCATAAAATTGTGAACCCAAAGTTAAATTTTTAACGGGTTTATAAGATAATTCAATTGCATGCCGTCTTAAGTAATCTTTGGCGACACCATAAGAATAGTCGATTTTGGTATCACTATCTTTATAAGCCATTTCAACTGTTGAGATGTGATCAATGACTTTTTTACGATCGTTTGTTAAAAAGTGAACTTTTTGGGCGGATTCACGGGGTAGGGCACTGTCTAAACGACCAAATGAAAAGGCAAAGTCATCATATTTTAATATGCCACTAAATCCGAGATAGCTGTTTCGTGTTAAATGTTGTGAAGAGCTAATGATGCCTAAATCTTTCACACTATGCCAGCCCACTTTACCGTTAAAATTTATCCTATCTTCACCCAGTTTTATTTTTATATAACGCTGAGTAAATTTATTAAAGCCATGCGCATTGTGTTTACTATAACCTTTACCGTGGTTATAAAGTAGATTACGGGTTGCAAAATAGTCACTTGCACCCAGTTTTATTGCATTGTCATAAGTAATATCAAATCCAAGTGTATCAAACAGATAACCCGATTTATAATTGAACGTGAAAACTTGTCCCCAAGCACTGTGTACTTCTTTTGGTTGAGCCGCATTTTCTTTTAAATATTTCCAATGATTACGGGTAGAAAAATCAAGTTTACTATCGGTGATAAAAGCATTCTCTATAAAGCTAGGTTGTAAATGATTATTGGATATTGGGTTTGCGAGAACGGAATAAGACATGATATTAAATAATGCGAAGGTTAAATATCTTATTTTCATTTTTATATCCTTTTTTTAATTATCAAAAACCTAAATAGCCGGTTAAGCAAAGTTATCTCTAATGCTATTTAGGTTTTGCCTGCTGTAAGCAGTAACTTTCCAATTTTAGGTGTGACACAAAAGTTAAGATTTTAAAACTTCGCCTTTTGATGCAATCACCGCTTGATACCAGTAGAAACTTTTCTTTTTATAGCGTTTTAGCGTTCCCGATCCGTCTTGGTTTAAATCGACATAAATAAATCCATAACGTTTAGTTACTTCGGCTTTTGAAGCACTAATCAAATCGATTGGTCCCCAACTGGTATAGCCCATCACTTCGACACCATCATCGATAGCTTCACGAATTTCCACAAGATGATCGTTCATATAGTTAATACGATAATCATCATTTATCGTGCCATCTGCTTCTAATTTATCTTTTGCGCCTAAACCATTTTCAACAATAAATAATGGTTTTTGGTAACGTTCATAAAGCATATTTAATAGATAACGGATTCCTGTTGGATCGATTTGCCAACCCCATTCCGATGCTTTTAGATAAGGATTTGGTACCATATCTAAAATATTGCCTTTTGTTTTTTGTGATTCATCTGAAGTTGCGCAACAACTCATATAGTAACTGAACGATACAAAATCGACCGTTTCTTTAAGATCTTGTCGATCTTGTTCGGTAATCGTTAAATTAATATTGTTTTCTCTGAAAAAACGTTTCATATAAGTCGGGTAATAACCTCGAACTTGAACATCACCAAAAAATAGCCAACCATGGTTTTCTTGAAGTGTAGCCCAAACATCTTCAGGCTTAGGTGTTAAAGGATAAGCAACAGCGCCTAATAACATGTTACCTATTTTGGCATCGGGAATAATTTGATGACATAGTTTTACCGCTTGACTGCTGGCGACTAACTGATGATGAATGGCTTGATAGATCTGTTCTTTATTACTGTGTCTATCCAATCCGACACCGGTAAAGGGTTCGTGTAATGACATATTGATTTCATTGAACGTTAACCAATATTTTACTTTATTTTTATAGCGTTCAAATACGGTTTTGGCATAACGAGTAAAAAATTCGATGACTTTACGATTTCCCCATCCACCATATTGTGTGACAAGGTAGTAGGGCATTTCGTAATGCGATAAGGTGACAAGTGGGGTGATGTTGTGTTTTAACATTTCGTCAAACAGTTTGTCATAAAACGCCAGTCCTTTTTCATTTGGTTGTTCTTCATCACCATTTGGAAAGATTCGAGTCCAAGCAATTGACGTTCTTAAACACGAAAATCCCATTTCAGCAAATAAAGCGATATCTTCAGGATAGCGATGATAAAAATCAATGGCACGATCTTTAATGCCGGTAATTGTGTTTTTATTACGATCGATGATGTCACCAAATAAACCGTTGGGTGTACAATCTGATGTAGATAAACCTTTGCCATCTTCACGATAGGCTCCTTCAACTTGGTTGGCAGCAATTGCTCCGCCCCAAAGAAAATCATTGGGAAATTGTGTTAACATGTGTTACTCCTTATTTGCTGATAACGTCAATAAAACGTCACCCTTTTCAATAGTCTCTGATTGATGAATAGTCTGGATCTTCTGATAGTCATCACTGTTAGTAATGATGATCGGCGTGGTAACTTCAAAGCCTGCTTGTTTGATTGCCTCGATATCAAAACTGACGAGTAAATCGCCTTTTTTGACTTGGCTACCGGCTTGAACATGTGCTTGAAAGTGTTGACCGTCTAATTTAACCGTATCGATCCCGATATGAATTAATATTTCCACGCCAGAATCAGTTTGAAATCCGATAGCGTGTTTGGTTCTGAACAGTGATACGACTTCACCGTCATCAGGGGCATAAGCTTTCCCTTCTGTTGGAATAATAGCAATGCCTTTACCCATTAGTTCACTGGCAAAGGTGGGATCATTGACTTGATTTAATGGTATTATTTTTCCTGTTAACGGACTGAAAATCGTGACAGGATGCAGATTAACCGGATTAGAAGGGTTAGGATTGTTTGTTGCTACAGCATCATCTTGAACTGTCGGTTTTGTTTTTGGCATACCAAATAAATAGGTTGCAATCAGCGCTAAAGTGAATGACAGAATACAACCAACGACGACCGCATAAAATTTTTCATCTATACCTGTTGGTGGAATGAGTTGTAAGAAGGAGAAAATATTAATAAAACTAAATGAATAAATGACGCTGTGATAATAACCAACAATGCCTCCACCTACAGTTGCTGCAAGACAACCAATAACAAATGGTCTTTTTAATGGTAAATTGACACCATAAATTGCCGGTTCGGTTACCCCAAAAATACCGGATAATACCGACGAACTTGCTAATGCTTTGAATTCAGGATCTTTGGCTCGAAATCTTACCGCTAATACGGCACCAACTTGTGCGAACACAGCAGGGAACAGAATCGGTAACATAAAGTCATTTTGATAAACTGATAAGTTATTTAAGGCAAATGGAACAAGTCCCCAATGAATACCAAATATTACCATGACTTGCCAAAGTGCCGCTAAAACCATGGACGCTATAACCGGACTGAGTTCATACATGAAGATGATACAACTTGCGATAGCATTACTGACATACGTTACCGCAGGACCAATTACCGCAAAAGTTAATGGAACAGTGATAAGAATTCCGAGCAGGGGAGCAATAAATTTTTTAAATGAATCATGCATGATTCTATTGAAAGTTCGTTCTAGTAAAGAATAGAACCAAGCTGCCAAAATAATCGGGAAAACCGATGATGCATAAGGAATTAATTGTATTGGTATTGAAAACATTTCGGTTTCTAACGAAAATTGACCGCTAGGTATCATATTGGCGATACTTGGGTGAACTAAGGCGCCACCTATCGCCATTCCAACATAGGGGTTGCCACCAAATTTTTTTACCGCAGAAAAACCTAAAATAATAGGTAAATAATAGAGTGGGGCATCAGCAATGGCATACAAGAATTCATAGGTTGGTGTTTGTGCACGGACAATATCCAAAATTTGTAATAAAGAGATTAAACCTTTTAAAATCCCACCGGCAACTATTACGACTAGAACAGGAATAAAAATGCCGGAAACGAGATCAATTAATTTCGATAAAAAACCTGATTTTTTATTTGGTTGTGCCTCGGCATTGGATTTCTCATTGAGGTTGGTTAGTTGCATAATATTGTTATATACATCTGCAACATTATTACCGATGACAACTTGAAATTGTCCACCACTTTGTACAACCGTTATCACCCCTTTTTGTTTTTTGAGGATATCTGCATTGGCTTTATTATCATCTTTTAATGCAAATCTTAAACGAGTTGCACAGTGTACCAGACTGATAATATTGTCTTGACCACCAACATATTCAATAATTGATTCGGCAAGTTGTTTGTTTTTCATACCTTATCCTTTTTTAAATGCAAAAAAAAACCTAACCACCTCAAGTTGAGGTGATTAGGTTTTGCTTACACAACATAAAATGCTATGCAATAACAATCCAAAATTTATTCGCTTAGGCTAGCATAAATAAAAGATAGTGAATATGATTTCTCATTTTAATATGTTCAAATTGTGAACTACATCACATTATTTTTTGAGCTCAGTGCGTAGTCGTTCGATATGAATGGTTAAATACAGACTTTCATCATCGGTAAGTGGATGTTGATATTGTTGAATTAAATGGAGATCAATCTGTTTTGTGCATAGATATGCCTGCTCATACTTTTTACGAATTAATTCATATAATGAGGTATCTTGTTGAACCGGTTGAGTTTGACTCAAAATGCGTTGTGAGAAGAATTTTAAGTGTGTCACAAAGCGTTGATAAGAAAGACAATCTTCATCATACTCAAAATTAAAATGGTATTTGACGATATTAAGAATTTCACGCATGATTTTGGTCATTTTAACGATATTGGGCATCGTATCATTAAGTTGAGCATTAATAATATGAAAGGTAATAAAACCCGCCTCATCTTCAGGTAATTCAATGGATAAACGTTTTTTGATGACCGATAAAGCAAATAAACCTACTTGAAACTCTTTAGGATAAAGTTTTTTTGTTTCCCATAAAAAACTATTCGGAATATCAAATCCTTGTTTATGGCGCTCTATAGCAAAATGGATATGATCTGTGAGTGAAATATATATACTGTCTTGCAGTTTTCCATTCAGGACTTGCTTGGCGTGATTGATGATGATTTCTGAAGTAGTGAATATTTCAATGGGTATTTCAGATAGTAATTCAGCAAATCTTGGTAGCGTTTCTTGGTTGTTGAGGGAAAATTGTTTTTCAATCAGTTTAGTATCAATCAAGTCTCCTTCACGTTTTTTAAATCCAATACCACGACCAGTGACAATGAGTTCATTGCCTTTGGAATCAAGTGTAACGACTACATTGTTATTAAGAATTTTATAAACTTTCATCTGTCACCGTCTGATTGAAAACTTTAGGTATTATGAATAGACAGTAGAAAATGAAAAGAAGAAATATAAGAAAATGTGATAGGCATCATATTTTTAGTAAATTTCGATTACCTAACTTAAATAAAAGTTAACAAAAAACCCGATATTACTATCTAATATCGGGTTTTATTATTTTTCGATTATTCTGCAAGCAGTTTATTCATGGTTTGAATAAATTTACTTGGATCACTTAATGATCCTTTCTCTGCCAGTAATGCTTGATCTAATAATAATTCAATCCAGTCGCTAAATGCCGTTTCGTCTTGTGTATCAGCAATACGTTTTACTAACTTATGATCAGGGTTGATCTCAAACGTATATTTGATTTCAGGCGCTTTTTGACCGGCAGCAGCAAAAAGTTTTGCCATTTGCGTGGTCATTTCATCCGCTGCAGTAGTCACTATTGCAGGTGTATTGGTTAAACGATGCGTTAATTTAACTTCTTTTACTTTATCACCTAACACTGCTTTGACACGTTCAATAAATGGTTCAAGCTCTTTTTCTGCTTGTTTTTGTTCTTCGCTATCTTGATCGGCAAGTTTTTCAATCGATTCGTCAGATTTACTGATTGATTGGAACTGTTTTCCTTCAAATTCAGTTAAATTACTCATCATCCACTCATCAACACGATCAGATAATAGTAAGACTTCAATGCCTTTTTTGCTAAATAATTCCAAATGTGGACTATTTTTAGCCGCACCATAACTATCAGCGGTAATGTAGTAGATCTTATCCTGACCTTCTTGCATACGACTAATATAATCGTCTAAGGAGATGGTTTGCGCATTGCTATCCGAATGCGTAGAAGCAAAACGGAGCAATTTCGCGATAGCTTCACGGTTAGCATAGTCCTCACCCGTTCCTTCTTTTAACACTAAGCCAAATTCGCTCCAGAACTGTTGATATTGTTCTTTATCATCTTTAGCCAGTTTTTCTAACATTTGTAATACACGTTTTGTACATGCATTGCGTAAACTTTGGGTGATTTTGTTATCTTGCAATATTTCACGTGATACATTCAATGGAAGTTCATTAGAGTCAATTAAACCTTTTACAAAGCGTAAATAGTTTGGCATAAATTGCTCTGCATCATCCATAATAAAGACACGTTGTACATAAAGTTTTAGACCGTGTTTGTTATCACGATTCCACATATCCCAAGGCGCTTTTGAAGGAATATAAAGTAAACTGGTGTATTCTTGTTTACCTTCTACTCGGTTATGGCTCCAACTGAGTGGATCGGCAAAATCATGAGAAATATGTTTATAAAACTCTTTGTACTCTTCGTCGGTAATTTCAGATTTACTCCGAGTCCAAAGGGCTTGAGCCTTGTTTACTTTTTCCCATTTTACGTCTTTGCTTTCTTCGTCGATGGTTTGTACTTCAACAGGGAGTGAAATATGATCAGAATATTTACTGATAATTGAGCGTAAACGCCAATCATCTAAAAACTCTTTTTCATCTTCTTTCAGATGTAAAATAATTTCAGTACCACGTGTCTCTTTATTATCATCAGAAATCGTATATTCACCTTCGCCAGCCGATTCCCACATAACCGCTTCATCAGCGTTAGTAGTTGCAGCACGAGTTTTGACGGTGACTTTATCTGCTACAATAAATGCAGAGTAAAAACCAACACCAAATTGACCAATTAGTTGGCTGTCTTTAGCTTGATCGCTACCGATTGATTCCAAAAATGCTTTGGTGCCAGATTTGGCAATCGTACCTAAATTTTCAATAACTTCATCACGTGTCATACCGATACCATTATCGGCAATGGTTAAAGTTCCTGCTTCTTTATTCACAGAAATACGTACGCCAAGCTCAGCATCACCAGCATAAAGGCTAGGATTTTCAAGTGCTTTAAAACGTAATTTATCAGCCGCATCGGATGCGTTCGAAATTAACTCTCGTAAAAATATTTCTTTATTGGAATATAAAGAATGTATCATTAAATGAAGAATTTGTTTAACTTCGGATTGAAATCCACGAGTTTCTGTACCTTGCTTACTCATTGACTAGTTCCTCTAATATATTTAACTGATTCAATTAACAATTTATACCGATAACCTTAATTAATAAAGCTATCCATGCTTTCAACGTCTGCAAGAGCAGATTTGAT
This sequence comes from Gilliamella sp. CG22, assembly GCF_046635725.1. Lineage (NCBI taxonomy): Bacteria > Pseudomonadati > Pseudomonadota > Gammaproteobacteria > Orbales > Orbaceae > Gilliamella > Gilliamella sp. CG22. The sequence continues at coordinate 34,190 of NZ_JBIDFK010000010.1, read as the reverse complement.
CGCAAAAGGGTATAACTGTTAAATGAATAACACTGTCATAATAGTTTGATTTATTGTTGTATTGTTATATGGGAATGAAAATGAGGTTTTCAATAGAGATTAAGTAATTTTGGTAATTGTTTGCTGTTTTTTTGTTAGCTTGGTGGGAAGAAAGCCTTGAAAATATCAAGGCTTTGCAGATGATAATTAACTATTTCCCTTCTGGAAAAAATCCAAAAACAAGAATAGCAACAATTGCCACTGGAATAATAAAACGGGTTAAGATTGTCCAAATGTTAAACCAGAAAGCGTTTAGATTAAGTTCTTCACGAATTCGTTTTTGATTCATCATCCATGCAGCAAAAATAATGGTACCTAAACCGGTTACTGGCAACATGATTTTACTGGTTAAGTAATCAAGTAAATCAAAAATATTTTTACCAAATAATGTGACATCTGCCCATTTATTAAATGAAAGAATACAAGCAATACCTAAAGCCCAAATAATAATACTGGTGACAATGGTTGCCGTTTTGCGTCCCATATGGGTTTTTTCTTCGAGTAACTCTACAGTCGGTTCTAACAATGAGATTGACGAGGTTAATGCAGCAAACGTTAAGAATATAAAGAATAATATGCCTAAAATTGAACCGCCAGCCATATTGCCGAATGCAATTGGTAGTGTCACAAAGATGAGACCAGGGCCAGAACCCGGCTGTAAATCATTAGCAAAAACAAGCGGGAATATTGCTAATCCTGATAAAACCGCCACAATTACATCTAAAATGACCACTGTTCGGGCTGTTGAGAGTAGATTGACATCTTTCCCTAAATACGAGCCATATGCCATCATAATTCCCATACCTAAAGATAGACTGAAAAATGCGTGACCTAAAGCAGCTAATATCGCCGTGCCATTTAAGGCAGACCAGTTAGGTGTAAATAAGAAATCACAAGCCTTCCAGAAAGAAGAACCGCTGGCATATGCGGCATACCCAACCAGCGCTAAGAGTAATATACCTAAACCAGGCATCATAATCTTACAGCCACGTTCCAAGCCAGCTCCAACGCCAAGAGCGACAATAAAGGCCGTTGCAAACATAAATACTGTATGCCAGATTAATAAACTATTTACATCGCCCAGAAAATTAGTAAAGAGATTTTCGGTTATTCCACCATTCGCACCTTCAAATGTGCCTTGCGCTGCTAGAACGATGTAATCTGTTGCCCAGCCACCAATCACACTATAAAAGGAGAGAATTAAGAATGAACCAAGTACCCCAATTATCCCTACCCAGCCCCATAATTTTGAACGACCTTCAGAAACGGCCACATCTTGCATGGTATGAATCGGATTTTTTTGCCCTCGGCGCCCGATCAACCATTCTAAAACAAGGATAGGTAGCCCAATGATAAACATAAAGAGTAAATAGGTGAGCACAAATGCTGAACCACCCATTTCACCCGCCATATAGGGAAATTTCCAAATATTACCTAAACCCACAGCAGAGCCAGCTGCTGCTAGCATGAATCCCATGCGTGAGCTCCATTGGGAATGACTTTTCTTCATAGTACCTGTACTCATGAATTTTCCTTTGATTCTTAATAAATAGTTTAATTTGCGTTTAGTAAAATTATGTCTTAATTAAAACTTTAAATCATGCCATGAAATCAAACTATTCACAAGAAATCATTACAGTCATTGACAATATTGTTTAAAAATTTAACTAGAATTGGCGTCAATCATTAAAATGAATCAAATGATTCGATTATTATTAGATCCAACCGATGAGTTTCAATATACCGATAAGGTTAAAAAGTAACCAGGAAGGTAATATCATAATCCAAATACTGATACCAAAAAAGAAGGCTAAAATGAAGTTATAAACGCCTACTATAAAATATATTATATTTGTTTGGAGATCTTGATAACTGTATCCAAAAGCACCATCGGTTATCATTAAAATAAACATTGGAATCAGTGCAAAAATAAACATGATAAAACTGCCTATAATTGGTATATCCATTATTTTTATTAAACTAGGTCGATTTGTTCTTAACGCGATTATCATAATTTGTCTTCCTTATATTATATTTATACCGTTTTTATGAATTAAATTAATTGTCTATTTTTTATTGGTAAAAAGTATATCATTTGAACGCTTAAACTAAGTGGATTTTTTTGTTAATAAAAAGCGGGCAGTGTAAGCTATTTTATTGATAATTGATTGGAGTTAGCATATAGTAAAACCCATTTTTTACACTTTAAAAACGCCAGCATGTCACAAAATATCGATATTAACGAAATAAATAAATTCTCACAATTAGCCGCACAATGGTGGGATCCAAATGGTCAATGTAAACCTTTACATATCATTAATCCATTACGTGTTGATTATATATTGCAGCAATGCGAATCTCTTACTGGCAAAAAGGTGTTAGATGTCGGGTGTGGTGGTGGCATCTTATCAGAAAGCCTTGCTAAACTTGGTGCGCAAGTGACCGCTATCGATCTGGCGGATGAGTCTTTAAACGTTGCTAAAATGCATGCAGAGCAAAATGGTCTTTCTATCGATTACGAAAAACAAACCGTTGAAGCGCATGCAGAAGAACGATCAGAATATTATGATGTGATTACTTGTATGGAGTTATTAGAGCATGTCCCCGATCCATTCTCCATCATTAATGCTTGTGCTAAGTTGCTAAAACCCAGTGGCAAACTATTCTTATCGACAATCAATCGAAATACCAAAGCAAAGTTATTACTTATTTATGGTGCTGAATACATTGCTCGGCTTGTACCAAAAGGAACACATGATTTTAATCGCTTTATTCGACCTTCAGAATTAATGGACTTAGTTGAGCAATCTAAATTAGCGGTTAAAGGCATTATTGGTATGGAATATCATCTTTTAAAAAATCAATTCAAATTAGGTCACAATGTGGATGTAAATTATATTTTAATGGCGCAAAAAGAAGTTTAAATTTAAAAGTGTGATCTTATTCTCATTTCTAATAAATAGTGTAAATTTTCCTCTAACATTCCCACATATATCGATACTATGTGGGTAAAGACTTATTGTTAATTTATTCATACTTACCCATAAAAGCGATGTGTTCAAATCTTAATTGATTTGCAATTTACTAATTATGTTTAAAGTATTTAAGTCTAGCTGTGTCAATTTAACCAGATTGGATGTTGTTGATTAAGAGGAGTTGATTATGCCATTAATCATTATTGCTTTTGGTGTCTTGATGTTATTGATTCTCATGTTACCTTTACGAGTTAATGGTTTTATCGCATTAATTTTGGTGGCACTTAGTGTCGGTGTTCTGGAAGGGATGCCCGTTATGGAGGTCATCAAATCAATTAAAAATGGTGTCGGTGGCACGCTTGGCAGCTTAGCATTAATTATGGGATTTGGCGCAATGTTAGGCAAATTACTCGCCGATTGTGGAGGTGCACAGCGGATAGCAACAACGCTCATTGCCACTTTCGGCGATAAAAAGATTCAATGGGCAGTGACGCTTACGGGATTTATTGTTGGATTTGCTCTGTTTTATGAGGTTGGTTTCGTTTTATTGTTACCCTTAATTTTAACTATAGCTGCAACCTTAGGTATCTCTCCGCTATATATTGGTATTCCCATGGCGGCGGCTTTGTCGGTTACACATGGTTTTTTACCGCCGCACCCTGGACCAACAGCGATTGCACAAATATTTAAAGCCGATATGGGAAAAACCTTACTTTATGGCACAATTATAGGTATTCCAACCGTCATACTAGCTGGGCCTATTTTAACTAAATTACCTTTTATTCGTTTGATTAATCATCCTGTTGAAGAAGGCTTATATAATACTAAAACATTTACTGAACAGCAGATGCCTAGTTTTCGTGTCAGTCTTATTACCGCATTGATTCCAGTTATATTAATGTCAATCCGAGCCATAAGTGAAATGACGTTAAATAATGGGCATTGGTTGCTACCCTATGTTGAATTTTTTGGGGATCCAGTCATTGCAACGCTGATATCAGTATTAATAGCCATATTCACTTTTGGTTTATTACGTGGCCGTAGCATGTCAGACATCAATACTAGCTTAGTTGATTCAATTAAAATTATTGCAATGATGCTATTGATTATTGGGGGTGGTGGGGCATTTAAACAAGTTCTTGTCGATAGTGGCGTGAAAGTTTATATCGAACAGATAATGCATGGATCGACTATTTCCCCCATTGTTATGGCGTGGCTAATTGCAGCCTTATTAAGATTAGCCTTAGGGTCGGCAACGGTTGCAGCACTAACGGCAGGTGGGATTGTTTTCCCATTAATTGCTTCAACGGGTGTTAGTCCAGAATTAATGGTTATTGCAACGGGTGCGGGTAGTGTCGTTTTTTCGCATGTAAATGATCCGGGCTTTTGGTTATTTAAAGAATATTTTAATCTGAGCATTACCGAAACATTGAAATCATGGTCTTTACTCGAAACAGTGATATCTGTCAGTGGATTAATCGGCTGTTTGATCATTAATCTTTTTTTATAAGGTTAGTTTGTATGAGATATAATTATTTTTGATGAAATAATAAGAAGGATAACTGTTCAAACTATTTCAAGAATCAAAATACCGCTGGTCTTTTATCGCAAAAGTCAGTAGAATACATCGGCAATATTTTATCAACAATTCAACTCAATGGTGAATATTGTCATGTCTCGTATAGTTAAAGAAGCACTTACATTTGATGATGTGTTATTAGTTCCTGCCCACTCCACGGTATTACCCAACACTGCGGTTATTTCTACTCAGCTAACCCAAACAATTAAACTCAATATTCCGATGCTGTCAGCTGCAATGGATACGGTGACTGAATCCGATTTAGCCATTGCCCTTGCGCAAGAAGGCGGAATTGGTTTTATCCATAAAAATATGTCAATCGAAGCTCAGGCTAACCATGTAAAAAGGGTGAAAAAGCATGAAAGCGGTATCGTCCAAGATCCCGTGACCGTTTTACCTACTGCCACGATTCGAGATGTTATCGAACTTGCTAAAGAATATGGTTTTGCCGGTTTTCCTGTGGTTACTCAATCTCAAGAGTTAGTCGGGATTATTACCGCTCGAGATGTTCGTTTTGCGACTGATTTATCGTTACCGGTAACGGCAGTCATGACACCAAAAGAACGACTTGTTACGGTAAAAGAGGGCGAACAACGTGAAATTGTGCTGAAAAAAATGCATGAACACCGTGTTGAAAAAGTGTTAGTTGTTGATTCTAAATTTCATCTTAAAGGAATGATAACGGTTAAGGACTACAATAAAGCAGAACAGAAACCGCACGCTTGCAAAGATGAAAAAGGGCGTTTACGCGTAGGGGCTGCTGTGGGTGCCGGTGCAGGCAATGAAGAACGGATTGCTGCATTAGTTGAAGCAGGGGTCGATGTTTTATTGATTGACTCATCTCATGGACATTCAGAAGGTGTATTAGAGCGTATTCGTCAGACAAGGCAGGCGTATCCGGAATTACAAATTATTGGGGGGAATATTGCTACAGCGGAAGGCGCAAAAGCATTAATCGATGCAGGGGTTAATGCCGTTAAAGTCGGTATTGGGCCGGGCTCTATCTGTACTACACGTATTGTGACTGGAGTCGGTGTGCCACAAATTAGTGCCATTATGGATGCAGTTGAAATGGCACAACGACATAATATCCCTGTTATTGCTGATGGTGGTATTCGTTTTTCGGGAGACATTGCTAAAGCGATAGCTGCCGGTGCATCATGTGTTATGGTTGGCTCAATGTTTGCAGGGACAGAAGAAGCCCCTGGTGAAATCGAATTATATCAAGGTCGAGCTTATAAATCTTATCGAGGTATGGGATCACTTGGCGCAATGGCAAAAGGTTCATCTGATCGTTATTTCCAATCTGATAATGCCGCTGATAAATTAGTTCCTGAAGGTATTGAAGGCCGTATTGCCTATAAAGGCCCATTAAAAGAAATCATCCACCAACAAATGGGAGGATTACGTTCTTGTATGGGATTAACTGGCTGTGCCACTATCGATGAGTTACGGACTCAATCTAAATTTTATCGAATAACCGGTGCCGGTATGAAAGAAAGCCATGTTCACGATGTGCTAATAACCAAAGAGCCACCAAATTATCGAGCTGGATCTTAATTTTTTATCAATATTAAAGCGTCGTTAATCATTGACGCTGTTCAGTAATAGTAAAAATCCCAACAATCTCAGCGTTGTTGGGATTTTTAATCTTTAAAGGGAATAGTTTGCTTTAAAAACTTGGTTTATAACGTTTTGCGTTAATTACTCAAGTCCCAGCACTTTACGTCCATTCCGAGTGGCGACGTTAACCACATTATCTAAATCGGTATATCGACATCCGGTTACAAGCAGTTTTAGCTCTTCCCACATATTACCCGTTGAAAAGGGGAGCATATAATCACTGACATTATCGGTACCAATCGCAACAGGAATTCCAGCGGCGGCTAATTCATCAACAGGGGTTAAGGAGTTACGGGTTGGGCCTTGTTCTTCACGCCTTGGACTGTCAATCCACGCAAACGGACAGGCAATCACCATCATTTGGGCTTCTTTCATTTTTTGGTATAATTTTTGACGATATTCTAAGCTATGGGCAGTAATTGAAATACTATGAATTGCCACTACACGACCATGCATTGCATGTTCTAAGGTTTTATCTGTTAATTGCTCTGTTTCTATCTCATCGGATGAATTAAACTGATCAACATGAACATGCACCATTTTACCTAATGCTTTGCCCGTTTGCATTAATACATCCAGATGTTTAAGTCCCATTCCTTCACCATGGTCACGTTCATCACGGCGAGGTAAGCCACCAATAATATCGACAAGATCAGCACCTTTTTCAAACCAATAGCGAGCCTCTTTATCAATCACGCCTTTTAAGGTCTGATTCACCAGTTTAATGGTGATATCGTTTTTATAGGTTTCTCTTGCCCGTAATGCGCCTTTGATTGCACGTTCTTCAGCAATAGGGTCAATATCCACAAATGATCCCATGGCACTGACACCTTGTTCAATCATTCGTTCAACAGCCATACTAAAATGACGATAATAGTCTTCTTCGCTCATGGCAGCTTTGACTTTGTCTAACGTATCCCATTTTTCAATCAATGTCTGTTTTTGGTACACATCAAAACTGTCAACGGTAATTGTAAAAGCACGATCAGCGTGAATATGTGCATTAACCCATCCGCCATTTTGCTTGATTTTGTTCATTAAAAATGCTTTTAAACTTTGATCTCGACTGGTTAATAACATCTTTTTGTTGTCTGTCATAATATGCCTCTACAAATAAATTACCTAAAGTTGGTTTAAAAATTCAAAAATAACAGCTAAAAAAAATCCTCCATAAAGGAGGATTAAAAATAGAACCAACAATGTTTAAAATCTGGATTGTTGATTCACATGGCTTCATAGTTTAAAGACTCTAGCAGGTTATTTAGTAGCAGAAATTCTAAACCTATCTTGATTAATATCAAGCGTTATAACAGTGAAAATATGCAAATAAATGATATAGTTAAAGTATTATTTTTTAGATTTTCTTGTCATCATTTGATGGTCATTAACAATTTTGGTTTTATTTTGGGTAACATGATTAGGATAACGGATTAATTTTTATCAATAAGCGATTGTCAAAAAAATGAGATTTTCCATAATGCTTTTTTATTGATGTTAAAACAACCTATGTTAGTATAAAGTTGATAAAGTTTGCCTAAGATAAGAGGTTATTATGAGCCAGTTAAATATTGTTGCTACGCTAAAAATCAAGTCAGAAAATCATGCCGCTTTTCAAACGCTTTTTAAAAAACTTGTTGAAGCAAGCCGTAAAGAAGCGGGATGTATTCGTTATGAACTTAATCAAAGCATCGATGATCCCGATGTTTATGTCGTCATTGAAACATGGGCTTCGAAACAAGCAATTGATTTGCACAATCATACACCACATTTTATTGAATTCGCCGCATTTGCTAAAGAGCATTGCGAAAAACTCGAAATTTGTATTGTGAAACCTGTGTTATAAGATTAAACCGAACAAGCGATTAACCAAATCGTGTGAGAAAGAAAATTGGTCAAGAAATATTATATTAATAACGCGGATGGGATAAAGTTTGGAGCAGTTTAATCAGGTCAATCGGTTGCCAAAACTTTTGTTGACAACCGATTTAATAAAGTGATGAATGGCGTTATAACATCAGGCATCTATTCTGTTGAAATTACATTTTTTCAACGGTTTTTATGCCTAACATATCTAATCCTACTTTCAGTGTTTTAGCTGTCAAAGAAGCCAGTTTTAAGCGACTTAATTTTAGGTTTTCATTTTCAGCTGTTAAAATAGGGCAGTTTTCGTAAAAACTTGAAAAAAGCGTTGCAATGTCATAAAGATAAGCACAAAGCACGTGAGGCGTTCCTTCATTTGCTAACACTGAAATAGTTTCATCAAATTGAATTAGTCGAGTGGCTAATGCGCGTTCTTTTTCTGTTTCTAAAATAATACTTCCCGATAAGTCATCTTCTGAAATATTGGATTTTCTAAATACCGATAACACACGAGTATAAGCATATTGTAAGTAGGGTGCCGTATTACCTTCAAAAGAAAGCATATTGTCCCAATCAAAAACATAATCAGTGGTACGATTTTTAGAAAGATCAGCGTATTTAACCGCACCAATTGCAACGGCATCGACGACGTGTGCTAACTCTTGTTCAGTGAGTTCTGGATTTTTACTTTGAATTAAGACTTTTGCCCGTTCAGTCGCTTCATCTAAAAGATCATTTAATTTAACCGTATCACCTGATCGTGTTTTAAACGGTTTACCGTCTTTTCCTAACATCATACCAAACATATGGTGTTCGAGTTTTAAAGAATCAGGCACATATTTGGCTTTATGTACAATTGTCCAAACTTGTTCTAAATGCTGATGCTGACGTGAGTCGGTATAATAAAGTATGCGATCGGCATGTAGTGTTTCATAACGATATTTGGCACAGGCGATATCGGTTGTTGCATAAAGGTAACCGCCGTCGCGTTTTTGAATAATCACGCCCATTGGTTCGCCTTCTTTATTTTTGTATTCATCTAAAAATACAACGATTGCCCCTTCGCTTTCTACCGCTAATTTTTTATGTTTTAAATCTGCCACAATGCCGGGTAACATTTTGTTATAAATGCTTTCGCCCATGGTGTCTTCAACGGAAAGTGTGACATTTAACCGTTTGTAAGTCGCAATATTTTGCGTCATGGTAATATCGACCAATTTTCGCCACATTTCACGACAATATTCATCACCACCTTGCAGTTTTACAACATAATTACGTGCTTTTTCAGCAAAAACTTCGTCTTCATCGTAATGTTTTTTTGCTGCTCGATAAAACGATTCCAGATCGGATAGTTGCATATCATTAGCATGTTCATTTTGCATTTTTTCCAGATAAGCAATGAGCATCCCAAATTGTGTTCCCCAGTCACCGACATGGTTAGCACGGATAACATTATGACCAAGAAAAGTTAAAACTCGTACAGTGGCATCCCCGATGATTGTTGAACGTAAATGACCGACATGCATCTCTTTGGCAACATTCGGTGCTGAGTAGTCTACAACAATCGTTTGTGCTTTTGCAGGTAAGGTAATATTCAGTTTATCGCTACTCAGTGCAACTTCATTTTGTTGAGCAATCCAACTATTTTTTAAAAAGATGTTAATAAAACCGGGGCCAGCAATTTCGACTTTTTCGGCAATGTCATCAATATCTAGATGTTGTAAAACCTTTTCCGCCAACGCTCTTGGTGGCATTCCTAGTTTTTTGGCGGTTGCCATGATGCCATTAGCTTGATAATCGCCAAATTGTACTTTAGCTGATTGTTTAATTAAGGCATCACAGTTATTATCCGCACCGGCCATTATCATTGCTTGCGAAACACGTTGAGTTAGTAATTGTTGAATATTCACACTAAACCTAATCAATTATCATAAATGCCCAATATAATACCGATAAAGTAAACACTTGTCACGGCTCAGATGATGTCGTTTACTTTAGTTTAACAGGGTTTTGATTTCCTGTTAGGGGATTTTTCAATCAAAAGCATGATTGAAAAAAATGACCGATGTTAATCGGTCAATTAGGTGATAAACATTGTCAAAATTTGACTAACATTTTAGTCGTTGAGTGTGTGCTTGATCTTTGTTCCCAATATATTTTCAATATAATGTTGTAGTCGTTGCTTTTCATGTTCATTATTTTCATACCAGTTACGTGAAGATAGGCGAAATATATGCGGAATGGTTCTAGATAATACCGATTGTCGCCAAATGTTTCTATATCGTGCATTGGATAATAACGGATGAATTGGCGCATCGCACTCAATGCCAATACAATAAAGTTTAGTGCTCGGATCTTCAATCGTAAAATCTAATGTAAATACGCCACTGCCTGAGTGGCGGCTATAGGATAAATTGAGCGAACGAATAAAAGTTTCTACATCGTCAAGCAGTCCGTCATCGTGTTGTGTTGGTATTGGCAAATCAGATTGCTTATGTGCCTGTTCGATCAGGTTAAGTAATAATTCAGCAAAAGTAAAATTACCTTCAGATAATGCTTTAGAATAAGCTAAATAGTATTGTAGGTAATCACGAGGGGAGGTTGGAGCACGTTTATTGGCTAGCGCATCAGAAACATCTTCAATAGGCATTGAGGAGATCAAAATGACTTTTTGGCGAGCTCGGGTGATTGCTACATTTAAGCGCCTTTCGCCACCTTGTTGTCCTAGTATGCCAAAATTTCGCCTGAAAATACCTTGTTTATTACGACCAAATGTCGTTGAAAAGATGATAACATCACGTTCATCGCCCTGCACATTTTCAACATTTTTGATAAAAATTGATACATCTTCACCCTGATCGAATCGTTGATTTTCTTGTTCAAAAATGTCTGAAAATTTTTTATCTAAATTGGCTTTTTCATAAAAACATTTTTCAATCAGATCTGCCTGCTTTTTGTTAAAGGTTACAACGCCTATGGATGGACGATGAGTCGCATCTTTTTTCCAAATGTTATCGACCATTTCAACAACTTTTATTGCTTCACTATAATTGCGTTGATCTTCATATAGACCATTTATCCAAATATATTCAATTGGTTTGATTTGCTTAATGATATTAGCTGAATGTCTGACAGGTACGTTTAGTTGGCTATGGTAAAAAGCGGTATTGGAATAGTTAATCAGCTCACGATAAGCGGAACGGTAATGAATTTGTAAATAAGTTGTTGGCAACACAGTGCGAGAAAGTTGTAATAAATCCGGACAATCCATAATTTCTTTTAAATTCCAACGATTGAGTAGAGGATTTTCGTTAACTTCTTCTGATAGTGCTTGAATAGTATCATCATCAGCCTCTTCGACTATGTCAGCGTCTGTTTGTACGCCAAAAAATGTAGTGGGTGGCATCTGTTTGTCATCACCACTGACTATGGCAATTTTGCCCCGATAAAGAGTAGGTATAGCGTATTCAATGGGCATTTGTGAGGCTTCGTCATAGATGACCAAATCAAATAATCCCGCTTTTAATGGCAATAAGCGACTTGCGGTGTCGGGATTCATTAACCAAATTGGTCTTAAGAACATTAATCCAAGCGGTATACCTTGCTCGATGAATTCACGTAATCGTTTGGCGCGTTGACCTGTTAGCCTTGTTATTCCTTCCCACCTTTTGGGATCAGCTATCTGATTACATTTTATATTATTAAGTAGTAACTGTTTATTCAGTTGATGCAGCTGTTCGTCGTTAGATTTTAGCTGTTCAATGGTTTGATTGATAACTTGCTGATCAATCTGTAATATCGGGTTTTCTTGTTCGATGTACAATTTCCAAATCGTTTTAGCTTCATAATCCAATAGTTGTCTGAATTGATATTGTTGATTTTCTGGGCTTAATAAGGCTAGTTCGGATTCAAAAGGTCTTAGTTTTGCCAATACTTCAAGTGCAGTTTCAGATAATTGAATCGCTTCTTTACGAAATGATTGATACGCTTTTAATGAAGGTAAAACATGGTAAATAGCGTCAATAGTTGAAGGTGTTGGTTGATTTTTAACAATCGCCTGTAAACAGTTTTGATACAGGTTTTCATTTAAAAATTGATTGAGCAAGGATAAATGTTGTTCTGAATCTTGACGATACTGATAACGAACAAAGGCCGCTTCGTATTCATTAATTAAATCTTGAAAAGCGTCGCTACTTTTCAATAATGATTGCTCCACATACTGACTATAAGGTGCTTGGTGAATTTTATCAGCCCATGCTTTGACTTCTTCAAGTTCCGATAATGTTTCCTCGATCAAGTATTGAGTGTTATCAAGATTAAGCGTTAAATTGTGTTGAGGTAATTGCAAATCAACAAAGATACTCAGTAACGTTTTGCGAATTGGCCGATATTCAGACTCTAATAATAGCGACTCATAAAGCATTGGAATGCGGTTAATGTTTGCTTCCTCACCGTGCATAGCTAAAAAGTTAAAAAGTCCTTTTTTTGCTAAATAGCGTTGCAAACTCAGGCATTTGTACCAAGCATTAGGGGTTATGAGTTTTCTTGCTTTACTCAGTAAATCTTCTAGTATCTTTGGCTCTAAATAACAAAATTTTTGAGACAGGTGGCACCAAGCCTCTGAGTTTAAATAAGATAGCTGATTTTGCAAAAATTTTAACCCATTGATGAGTCTATCACCTTCTAAATTACCTGTTTGGATATTTTGAATTTTGAACAAGGGTAACCATTTTAATAGCCGCTCCCGAAGATTTTCCGTGATATTTAAAAAAGCTTCACTCTCTTTTTTAAGCCACTGTTGATGAGGGAGGGGATCATCAACATCAAATTGGATAGGTTGGTTATCAAGATTTGCTGTTCTAACGTGTTCAACTTGAATAAATTGAGTCAGTGATTGATTAAATAAATTTATCGTAATTGGATCATTTGAAAATTCTGTTAATTCTGATAATGGACTATGTTCAAATTTTGCCGGTAACCACAGTGAAAGTAAGGGTGAACACTGATCTTTAATCATTGATAGTTGTTTGACATCAAGATTCTGAAATATTTTGCCTAATTCCGGTACGGTTAATTTGGGTGAATTGTTGGCAATCGTGATTAAATCAGCGATTAACTCCCGATAACTTAAACCAAAGTGGGTCTGTTGAGTATATAATGCCTCATCATATTGATCGAGCTGTGCTTCCAGTTTTGTTACTGTTTTTGCCAGTTTGATACGCGCTTTAATGTAGTCATCTGAAGGCAGGTTTTTGTCCAGCAAATCAAGCTGTTGACGAATACTATTGATCAATTTGGATCGATCAGCATTAATATCGTTAATCATTATACTGCGCGTATCAAGGCCTTCGGCAGTTAAACGCTTATGAACAACTTCAAGGGCCGCTTTTTTTTGACAAACAATCAGTACCGTTTTATGGCGTCCAATTGCGTCGCCAACCATATTAACAATGGTTTGACTTTTTCCGGTTCCTGGTGGGCCTTCAATTAACAAACCGGGGGCTAACCGTGCTTGTAAAACAGCGTTTTCTTGGCTTGGGTCACTGGCAACCGAAAAAAAACAATTTTGTACGTCTGGTTTTTCAATTTGCTCATCGATTTGAGAATGGGATTTCAGTTTTAGTGCGGTTTCAAGTGCTGTGTTGTCGTAGTCGAGTTTTTTTAATTGACTAAGTTCTTCACCAATTGATTGTCCTATAAAGTTGGCATCAAATAACACAGCGGAACAAGCAAAATAGATTTTACCTTTTTCTGGTTCAAAGGATGTTGGTAAATCATCGATTTGACTCGACAAAATTTGTCCTAACGACTTTAATTCATTCATAACCTCAAGGGTATTTAACGTTGAACGTAATAATAAGTCATCAAAAACATGTTTCCATTGATTAAAAAGTGTTTTGCCCAAAATCCCTTTAAGTGCGGGATTAATTCTTATTTCTTCTCGTTGACGATCAAAGGCGAGTGTAAGTCGTTTCATTGATGCCATATCGTCATTCATTTTTATGGGCCAAAGTAATAACGGTGCTATTCTGGGTAACCGATTGCCACTGGTTTCTTGATAAACTAAAAAAGGAAAGCCCATATAAAGACTGTCAATGCCCGTATCCCGTTGATAAATAGTGGTTGTCCGAAATAAGTTGCGTAATTTAATTTCAAGAAGTTCATTCGTTTCGAATACGGCTTTAATATCGATTTGTTGCTGACGAGGTTGTCGAGCAAGAATATGATCAAGTAGTTTATTTGACGGTAAAGATGCGGTTCCTAATAAGTTAAGATCAATACGTGGTGTAAAACGACCTAGGTTCATCCTAACTAACGGGCCTTGCAAGATACTCATTGATACTTTTTTATGAAAGAAATCGATAATTCGAGATGAGTATTTTTTTAACGGCGGTTTAATCCAATGTTCATTAGGAATGCTCAATAAAACCAAGAGCCGACAAAATGGTATACGTTTTTCAAAACGATACTGCTGTGTCCACTGATCGAGCTCTTCATGACCCAGTTCGGCAAATCCTTCTATTCGCTCATCCAATAGTTGATATAGTCTTAACCTAGGTTGCTTAAAATAATTTGCTAACTCTTCATTGCTTAATATATCAATATCATAATCATTGGCTAATTGTTTACATTCATTGATGACGTTATTTGCCGTTTTAAATTGATCTTCTTGTGCACTGAGTAAAATGATTAGATCATCTTCACTAATATTGTTATGTTCCATTAATGATAATAATCCAAGATTATTGGCATCAGGAAAGAAAGATGAGCGTTTAGTCCACATTGCCATTAATTGGTTTTTAGAACAGGCTAATTGAAGTGTTTTTAGTCGGTTTTCATCCAATTTGATTTGTAAATTTGATGCACGTAAGCGAACATTATTGGCGCGTATAGATAATTGCCATAACCCTAGTTTAGATTTATGCTCTTTAATAGGCATAGTTTCACTAATCAATTGAAATTTTTTTAATGGTTTTGTATCAATAGAATTTTTGAATGAAACGGATAATAGGTCATAATGATATGTTTTATCATCGATCATTTGCTTACTTAGCATTTCATTATCGAATCGTTCAGTTTGGCAATGACCACAGTGACGCTCTAACTCCATTTTGTATTCCTTATATTCAACTCAATGTTGATGTTATTTTTATCATTTTTATTTATATTGAATTGTAGAATGACAATGATTATTTATAAAGACTAATTTTAATACAGTCGATAGAAAACACGCATTTTAGCCCGATTTGGGTTAGCAAATGGCATCTATTATTTTGTTAAATATACAATTCAAAAAAAGCCCGAAAACTCTTATTGGTTTTTAATTTATCTATATTAAATCAACATCAATATATTTTGAATTCATTATGACCTCTTAAGTAAACCGGCTTTGTGCGATGATCTTTTAAAAAACGAGCTACTCTAGTTATTCATCATTTATATTTTTACGGATTGCTTAACTGGATGCTGTCACAGGAATATGACGAATCTTAGGGTTGTTAATGAGTAACCAATCGGGTAAATTACTTTCTTTTTCAACTAGCCAAATAATGGTATTTATAAATAATCGATCGTTTGAACCTTTAGGTTTTGGGTATTCAAGTTGCGAAAGTGCTAAAGAACGCGCAAAAAGTTGATGCTCACTAAAACTCATATTATGACGATTTTTAGACAAATGTGATTCATAATCAATTATCAACGCAACAGGCTGTTGATCATAGCTGACTAGTTGATCTAACGTGTTACTTAAATGATTTATTTTTGCGGAATCTTTTTTGGGAACAGCATTTAATCTTAGGCGTTTAAACAACGTATCGCTTTTAATTGCGGGTAAGTCTGGTGTTTGAATTTCTTCGAATCCAAAAGCTGAATTCCACAATAAGACGTGATTAAATTTTGCATTTTTTAATATTCGATAAATCGACAAGACTAATGTTTCGGAAATGATGGTTTCAGTATCAATTTTCGATTGTTGTCGATCATGAATGTTTCCGGATAAAACGAATTGAGGTTTTGAATTTAGATAGCGATTTAAATCACGCATCCAGCGAGGGCTCTTGAAAGATTGAGACATAATTAATCCTTTAATAAAAATCAAATAACTGACGTTTTTATTATATACAAAGCAATTGAGTAACATCTACTATTTTTTTAATTAATAACTTATTTTTATTTGGATTTCTTGAATACTCAATCCGTTAAACAGTGATTAAACTTAGGTAATAATCATAATAAGAGACAATTAAAATCGTTTTAAAATTATCTAATTTTTGAGCATTAATTCGTTACCTTTTTACCTTAACAGTGATTAAACTTGCTTGTTATTATTCATGCTATCGCAATTACAACTGTTTACAATTAATGAGGTAAACACTAAACTATTTATCGTTCTCAACGGGGTGCCCAAATGGCTGAGAATGTTGATTAACATAACCCGTCGAACCTGAACTGGATCATGCCAGCGGAGGGATTTGAGTTATTGTGTCTGCTCAAACCTTTTGTCTTTTATTTACTATTTTGGAGGCAAAATGTTTCGTAAGAATCTTCTTTTGTTTTTTGTTTTTTCAGCTTTTTTCTTGATTGATACCGCCAATGCTAAGCCAACTTTAACCGTTTATAGTTACAATTCTTTTATGTCTGAGTGGGGCCCAGGTGAGGCGATTAAGCAAGGTTTTGAAGCGGAGTGTGATTGTCAGTTGGATATCATTTCGTTAGGGGATGGTGTATCTATTTTAAATCGGATCCGGCTCGAAGGGAAAAAGACCAATGCCGATGTTATTTTAGGCTTAGACAATAACATTTTACAGCAAGCTAAGTTGGCCAATATTGTTATTCCTCATCAAATCATTAAACCTGATAATCTTAACACTGATTGGTGGGATAATGATTTTCTTCCTTATGATTATGGTTATTTTGCTTTTATTTATAACAAAGATAAAATCAAAAATCCTCCCCATAGTATGCAACAACTTGTTGATAATAAAGCCAATTGGCGAATTATTTATCAAGACCCAAGAACCAGTACGCCAGGACTAGGTCTACTGTTTTGGATCAAAAATATCTATGGCGATGATGCTGCCAATGTATGGAAAAAGATCGCTAAAAATACGGTAACCGTCACCAAAGGCTGGAGTGAATCTTATGGCATGTTTTTGAAAGGCGAAGCTGATTTTGTTTTAAGCTACAGTACATCGCCGATTGCTCATATTATGAAAAATGATCCTCGCTATGAGGCAGCCATTTTTGATGAAGGACATTACCGTCAGGTTGAAGTAGCAGGTATAATCAAATACAGTCAGCAACCTGAGTTAGCACGTCAGTTTTTACAGTATTTACTCAGACCTGAAGTACAACGTCAGATTGCTGAAAAGAATGTGATGTACCCGATTATTCAAACGACATTACCTGAGGCTTATCAGCAAATAAAGCCTGTCACTAAGGCGTTAGAATTTGGATCTGAGCAAGTTGAAAAAGGACAAAAAGCTTGGATTCGTGAGTGGCAATCAGCGATCAGTAAGTAATAATAGACATTAACATGTTGAATTTCAGAACGTTAATACCGGGTATTCTTGCCGCCAGTAGCATAATGGTTGTACTGGGTAGTGCATTATTATCCATTGGTTATTACGCAATAACTTCAGGTGAGATTGACAGTTATATTGACAGCTATTTATTACATATTTTGTGGATAACTGTTTATCAAGCCACACTATCAACATGTCTTTCTATTTTCTTTGCTATATTAATGGCAAAAGTTTTATCCATGGTTGAGTTTTGGGGTAAAGGTTTATTGTTGCGAATAATGCCGGTGACGTTTATTTTACCTGCACTAGTTGTTGTGACAGGGCTTTTATCCGTTTATGGGCAGCAGGGATTACTGTCAATCTTTGTGGGATATATTGGCTTGCCATTTTCATGGTCAATTTATGGATTACAAGGAATTTTATTAGCACACGTATTTTTGAATTTTCCTTATGCTTGTTGTCTATTTTACCGAACGCTGATGAGTGTGCCTGTTGAACAGAAACAGCTAGCCGCTCAATTGAATTTTTCTGGTTACACTTTTTTTCGATTGGTTGAATGGCCACATCTTCGTCGGCAAATATTGCCTATGGCTTCGCTGATTTTTATGCTCTGTTTTTCAAGTTTTGCGATTGTGTTGGCTTTAGGCGGTGGCCCCAAATATACCACCATTGAAGTAGCAATTTATCAATCCATTCGTGATTTTGATTTTATTCAAGCGGTTTTGCTTTCCTTATTGCAATTGCTTTGTTGTGTAGGTTTTATGGGAATAATGCAAAAGTTTAATAATAATAAACAAGTCACAATGCGCTTTATAAAGCAAAACTACCGTTTTCCTGTTTCTGGCTTGGCTGCCTTGCTAAGTTCAATCGTGATTATTATAGGGGGATTATTTATTTTACTTCCTTTGATAAATATCGTGATTGATGGTGTTTATTTTTTCCGTTTGTCACTGTTTACGCCAACCTTTCAACATGCAACACTGTTTTCACTTTTCATTGCATTGGGGTCAGCCATCGTAACCCTGTTAATGGCACTATTTATTCTTTGGACAAATAGTCGATTGCTCATTTATCAAAAGGTAACTTGGAGTAATCGATTAATGTTAGCCAGTTCGTTAATTTTAGCGATTCCCAGCATGATTTTAGCGTCAGGACTGTTTATATTATTTTATCAGTATGCAGGTAATACTTGGTTTATCTGCATTTTATTAATATTGTGTAATGCTTTAATGGCATTACCTTTTGTCATTAAAAGTCTGGCTACCCCCATGTTCGATGTCACTAAGCGTTATTGGCTATTAAGCCAATCCCTTTGCATTGACGGGGTTAACCATTTTTATTTGATTGAATATAAAGCGTTAAACAAATTAATGTTAAAAAGTTTTGTTTTTTCGGCTATCTTATCTTTAGGGGATTTTGGCATTATCGCACTATTTGGTGGGCAGTCAGTCATCACATTGCCTTATTACCTCTATGAGCAGCTATCACATTATCATTATCAAGATGGTAGTGTCACAGCAGCAATATTATTAATTATCTCTTTTAGTTTATTGGTTTTGGTGGATGATGATCACACTCAATCATATTAATTATCATTATGATAATTTTAAAATGTTTTTTAATTTTGGTATTGCCGCAAAAGAACGGGTCGTCATTGTTGGGCCAAGTGGTGCGGGTAAAAGTTCATTATTGAGTTTAATCGCCGGTTTTATTTCACCTGATTCAGGAAAAATAATACTCGATGATCAAGATATGACGAATGTCACTCCCGGAAAACGCCCGGTATCTATGTTGTTTCAACATAATAATTTGTTTGACCATTTAACGGTTCAAGATAATATCGCTTTAGGATTAAAACCTTCTTTAAAGCTGAATATTTCACAAATGCAAATTATTGATGATATTTTAGAAAAAGTTGGATTAACAGGATTTAATCAACGTTACCCTGAACAATTATCGGGTGGTCAACGTCAACGGGTTGCTTTAGCGCGGTGTCTAATTCAACATCGTCCGATTTTACTTTTAGATGAGCCTTTTTCAGCGCTGGATCAATCATTACGTTTTGAAATGCTTGAATTAGTTAACCAAATCTGTGAAGAATTTGAATTAACATTAATGATGGTGTCCCATTATCTGGATGAATCATTGTATTATTTTTCGCGATGTTTAGTTGTCGATGAAGGACAGATTATTTTTAATCATTCACCCAAAAAGTTAACCTGTTCAGAACATCAACATATTGCTCAGCTATTAGGCTTGAAGTCGATTTAATCCGCTAAAATTAATCTTTAGCTAAGCAGTATATTCATTGAAAATATGCTTCATATTGTTTTCATAGCATTAATGATTACCGTTGGCTTTTGTTAGTTTCAATATCGAATGTGAGTGCTTAAGGTTTTATTAATCTACCCAATGTATCTTATAAAAACTTATTCATCATGATTCGTTATTGATATTTATGCAAAATTTGAAAGAAGATCAGAAATTTAGTTTTTCCTCGTTATTTTTGATTATATTATTTTTTACCTATTTTTCATCCGCTTTGCAACTCTATATTTCTCTGTCGGGACACTCTAATTTTATTGGGTTAAGGGATTCCATTATTTATAGCTTAATTTGGCTCATACCGGTGTTATTTTTTCCAAATCATACTCGTAAAATTGCAGCCATTTATGGGATTATAGTTGGTGGATTGTCTTTAATTTCGTTAGCATATTTTGTGATTTATCGGCAGGAGTTTTCACAAAGTGTTTTTTTTATAATGGCTGAATCAAATTTCAACGAATCTAATGAATATATTCAGCAATACTTGAGTTTTAAATTGATTGCCGTATTAGTCGTCTATATTTTAGTGGCGCTATTTCTTTGGAAACAAGTCAAACCGGTTTATGTCCAAAATAAAACTAAGTGGATCGTTTCACTATTGATTGCTATTTATGCTTTGATGCCACTAGTAATCAGTGTAATGGTAAAAAAAACCTCCTTAGAGAAAGCGGGAGCACATTTATTAAGCCGTATGGAAACGACAGTACCTTGGCAATTAATGAGCAGCTATATTGCATACCGTTCACAACTTTCTAATATGGAAAATATTTTGAATAATTTGCAATCTTTGCCTTCATTAGAAAATTTAACAGATAGTAATGGGGAGACACCAAGAACATTAGTCTTAATCATTGGGGAATCGACTACCCGTACAAGAATGGGGATTTACGGTTATAACCGAAATACCACCCCGATGATTGAACAATTTAAAAAAGAAAATCCAAATTTATTGGTTTTCAACGATGTTGTCTCATCCAGACCATATACGATCGAAATTTTAGAACAAGCCCTGACTTTCGCCGATGAGCGGCATCCTGATTTATACTTAACACAACCTTCACTCATTCATCTTATGAAACAAGCAGGGTATAAAACATTTTGGATTACCAATCAACAAACAATGACTAAACGAAATACGATGTTAACCATGTTTTCTAAGCAAACAGATAAACAATATTATATGAATAATGATCGTAACCAAAGTGCCAGACAATATGATGATGCTGTGATTCAGCCTTTTAAAGAGGTGTTAACCGATCCCGCTAAAAAGAAATTTATCGTTATTCATTTACTTGGTACGCATATGAAATATGAATTTCGTTATCCGAAAAGTAGTGAATATAATGTTTTTCAAGATAAGACAGGCATTCCATTCAATATTGACGATGATAACGCCAAAGTCTACAACAGCTATGATAATGCAATTAGCTATAATGATTATGTAATAACGACATTGTTTAATACATTTAAACAGAGCCATGATAACGGTTTTATGTTGTATTTTTCCGATCATGGTGAAGAGGTTTATCAAACACCACCGTATGATGTCTTAGGACGAAATGAAAAAGCACCAACCAAACCGATGTATACCATTCCCTTTATACTTTGGCAATCACCAAGTTGGTTGAAAACACATCCTAATGATTATCAAGCTTACGTTGATCGCAAATTTAGCTCACAAGATTTAATTCATACTTGGTCTGATTTAGCCGGCTTACGTTACAATTTATATCAGCCTGAAAAAAGTTTAGTTAATCCTAACTTTAAACCATCAATACGTTGGATTGGCGATCCCTATGATAAAAAAGGTTTAGTGGATTTTGATAAATTGGTTAAGTAATTGATATCCTGATTGCACAAGCATTTAAGGTATGGTATTGTATATTTATACAGTTATATTTTAGATGCTATCATTCAGATTATGCGAAAAATCATTCATGTTGACATGGATTGTTTTTATGCGGCAGTTGAGATGCGGGACAACCCTCGATACCGTAATATCCCCATTGCTGTTGGGGGTGACCCACGAAAAAGAGGTGTTGTTGCAACAGCCAATTATCTTGCTCGACAATTTGGTATTCATAGTGCTATGTCAATGGCACAAGCGGTAAAACTTTGTCCAAATCTTAAAGTTATTCCGGGTAGACATGCTGTTTATAAAGAAGTTTCAAACCAGATTCATCAAATTTTTCAGCGTTATACCCAAGCAATCGAGGCCTTATCACTTGATGAAGCTTATTTAGATGTGACTGATTGTCAACTTTGCCATGGTTCGGCAACATTAATTGCCAAAGACATTCGCCAAGCTATATTTAATGAACTGGGTTTAACTGCGTCAGCTGGTGTTGCGCCACTTAAATTTTTAGCTAAAATTGCTTCAGATATGAACAAGCCTAACGGTCAATATGTGATTACACCTGACGAAGTTGATTCGTTCATACAGCAACTCCCTCTTAAAAAGATTCCGGGGGTGGGGAAAGTCACCGAAAAAAAACTGGCTGAACTAGGGTTATTTACTTGTCGAGATGTGGTGAAGTATGATTTAACCAAATTACTTAATCAATTTGGTAAGTTTGGTCGAGTGCTTTATGAAAGATGTCAAGGCATTGATGAGCGTGAAGTCTGTAATGACAGGCAACGTAAATCAGTGGGTGTTGAACGTACTTTGGTTGATGATATTCATACTTGGGATGACTGTTTACTGCAACTCGATCCACTTTATGATGAGTTAGAAAAACGATTAAGTAAAGTCAGAACAGATTTATCGATTGCCCGACAAGGGGTGAAATTTAAATTTGATGATTTTCAACTCACGACACAAGAACATGTCTGGGCAAAGTTGGATAAACAAGATTTGATTGAACAAGCGTACAAAGTTTGGCAAGAACGACGAAATGATAGGGGGGTTAGGTTAATTGGCTTTCATGTTACCCTTATTGATCCACAATTAGACAAACAGTTAATCTTCCCTTTTTAGCTGTTTAAAGCACTAAGGTGTTAAGCTGAATTTATGGGGATGATTGAAATATCATAAAATCCCCATAAATAAGTTTGGCTTAACTAAGTCGTTATTTTAAGTTTTCACCGTTGGTCTGAATGACTTGTTTATACCAATCAAAGGAATCCTTCTTATACCGTTTCATGCTACCATTACCTTCGTTATCACGATCAACATAGATCACACCATAACGTTTTTTCATTTCGCCAGTAGTAAAGGATACAACATCTATAATTCCCCATGCGGTATACCCAATAACATCGACCCCGTCATAGTCCATTGCTGTTAACATTGCTTTGATATGTGCACCGAGATATTCAATTCGAGGTTGGTCATGTATTTGATGACCATTTTCAAGTTGGTCAATTGCCCCGAAACCATTTTCTACAATAAATAACGGCAATTGATAGCGATCATATAAACGGTTTAATGTATAGCGTAAGCCTTCAGGGTCAATTGGCCATCCCCAGTCACTGCTTTTAATATAAGGATTTTCAACCGCATTTGGTAAAGCACCATTCACGATATTGTCACGGTTATCATTTTTGACATCGGCTTTAACGACAGTAGACATGTAATAACTAAACCCAATGTAATCAACTGTGCCTTGTTTCAAACATGCTAAATCTTCTTGCGTAATATCAAGTTTATAACCTTCACGCTCAAACTCTTTTAATGCATAAGCAGGGTAATAGCCTCGGACATGAACATCAGGGAAGAAGAATCGTTGATGCATTGCAATTTCTGAAGCCATCATATCTTCAGGATTACATGAGTATGGATAGATTGGTACATGAGAAATCATACAGCCAATTTGAAAATCTGGGTTGATTTTTTTACCCGCGATCACGGCTTTAGCACTGGCTAAGAGTTCGTAATGAGCAACTTGGTAAAGGACTTCTTGCGGATTTTCGCCTGCTTTGACTTGCACGCCAGAATTAGTCCAAAAGAAGATAGGGTTGCTCGTATCCATTTGATTGTTAATTTCGTTAAATGTCATCCAGTATTTAACTTTGTTTTTATAACGCTCAAAGCAGGTGATCGCAAATCGTTCAAAAAACTCAACCGTTTTACGATTACGGAATCCCCCATATTCACGAGCAATATGCAAAGGAATTTCAAAATGGGATAGGGTAATGACCGGTTCAATTCCGTTGGCAATTAATTCATCAAATACCGCATCGTAAAACCGTAATCCCTCTTCATTAGGTTGCAGTTCATCGCCTTTAGGGAAAATTCTTGTCCAAGCAATCGAAGTACGAAGACATTTAAGTCCTAGATCCGCAAATAGTTTAATATCCTCTTTATAATGGTGATAAAAATCAATTGCGGTATGGTTTGGGTAAAATTTTCCTGCTTCAATATCTTGCGTAATTTGTCTTGGCACACCGTGTGCACCTGCTGTCATAACATCGACGACACTTGGGCCTTTACCGCCCTCATTCCAACCGCCTTCAAATTGGTGGGCAGCTAATGCACCACCCCATAAAAAATTTTTTTGCTTCATATCTGTGTTCCTTGTTATTGCTTAATGTCAAATACGATATCTTGAGTTGTAACGTCTGTTTTATCGGTTAAAGTGATTTGCTGATACTGCGTACTATTAACAATAATAATTGGGGTGATTAATGGATAACCCGCTTTTATAATTGCGTCTGGATCAAAACTGATAAGCAAATCACCTTTTTTAACTTGTTGATTTAATGATACATGATAATTAAACTCGTTATTTGTTAAATTAACTGTATCGATACCACAATGGATTAATAGTTCTACACCATTATTTAAGGTCAAACCAATTGCATGCTTTGAACGCTCAAATACTGCAGTAATTTGCGCATCATCAGGGGCATAAACGTGATTATCCGTTGGCTCAATTGCGATACCTTCTCCCATTAACTTTTGCGCGAAGGCAGGATCAGGGACTTCACTCAGTGGCAGCGCTTTTCCTGTCATTGGGCTGGTAATTTGAATTTCATCAAGTAAAATATTTGGCGTATCATCTTCGATTGAATCGTTTGAGGATAATTTTGTTTCACCCGTCCCTAAAATTTGTATCAATAATACAGGTCCAAACAGGGCAATTGCTGAACCGAGTAATACGCCAATAAATGATCCTGGGTGTTCAGGGTTAATCGCATTAACTATAGTTAACGGACCCGGCAAAGCGGCATAGGTATAGTAATAAGGTGTAAAAAATCCAGCAACAATTCCGCCTATTGCTGCACATGCACAGCCATAAATGAATGGTTTTTTGAAACGTAAGTTAACACCATATATAGCCGGTTCAGTAATACCAAAAATACCGGTAACAAATGCGGATAAAGAGACCCCTTTCATATCTTTATTTTTGGTTTTGATATAGAATCCTAACGCCGCGCCCACTTGACCAATAACAGCAATTGTTTGGAAAGCTTGGAATGAATCTTGACCGTATTGATTAATATTTTCAATGATAACGGGGGTGATTCCCCAATGAACACCGAAAATAACAAATACTTGCCAGACTGCACCGATTAATCCACCTGCCACAGATGGTGCAAGATTAACAATCCAGTTATACCCATTAGCAATATAATGTGCAGCATTTGCAGTCAGCGGACCGATTGCAAGCAAAGTAAGCGGAACCATAATGACTAAGCAAATAAGAGGCATCAGGAGTGGTTTGATGATGCTATGTAAACGTGGCTCTAAAAATCGTTCTAAATAAGATAACAACCAAACTAAGAATAAAGGGGGTAAAACCGTAGATGTATAAGTAGTTTCAGACAATGCCAAACCAAATAAATTAACTTCTTGTCCTGATTTGATGAGTGCAGCCAGTTCAGCCCATGTTGGTGATAACAAGGCTGCACAACACGCCACGGCGATATAAATATTACAGCGAAAATGTTGTGATGCAGTAATCGCAATAAAAATAGGTAAAAAGGCGAAGGGTGCCCAAGAAATAAAATTGAATACTTGATAAGTACCTGTTGTTTCAAAAGCAGGAATGGCTAATTTAATTAAGATTAAAATCCCTTGTAATATTCCCGATGCGGCTAAAACATAAACGAAAGGCGCAAAAACGGCTGACATAGTTGCAATGATAAGATTTAATATATTTTTATTTTCGGAACTTGCAACTTTATTATCTGTTTTAATTAATTGTATAAAAGCATTGTAGACCTTATCGACATTTGTGCCAATTACCACCTGAATTTGTCCTCCTTTTTCAACAACGGTTATGACGCCAGGGAATTTAGCAATATTTTCTTTAGCATTTTCGGGTGTTTTTTGGGTTACCAAACGTAAACGTGTTGCACAACGAGCGACTGTGACAATATTATCTTCACCACCCAGCTCATTCAAAATATCAACAGCCAACTTATTATAGTCTCGAATCTTTGATGACATTGTTTAAAGTTCCTTATAAAAAATACAGTTAGCTTATCTTATCGACAAATTGAAAATTGTTAATTACCAATTTTATTGTTTGTGATCTAGATCTAATTTTAAATTTGTTTGCTTTAATATTAAAATAACCTGTATAAAATGGGATATGCCTATCTAAAAAACAGAGAAGGGAAATAAATGTTAAAATATCAGGATGTTGCAGAAAAAATTAAACGAACAATTTATCAACAAAAATTGCCAAAAGATACCCAATTACCCAATATTGAAGGGTTAATTAACCAATATCAAGTCAGTCGGACAACCATTATTAAAGCCTTAAATCAACTTGAACGCCATGGCGTAATCTATCAAATACAAGGTAGTGGTATTTTTGTCAGACAGCCTAAAAAAAGTGGATATCTCAATTTTCTAGAGAGTCACGGCTTTAGTGTAGATTTAAACGATCTTCCTGGTGCATCGCAAGTATTTAACGTAGATGTTATTGAACCAGACAAAAAAGTAAAAGAAAATCTAAGATGTAGTGATGATGAACACGTTTATTACATCAAGCGTTTGCGTTATGTGGACGGCGAAATATATGGATTTGAACAATCTTATTATCGCAAAAAACTGGTTTCATATTTGAATAAAGAAATTGCTGAGCATTCAATATTTAGTTATGTGAAAGATATCTGTAAAATTAGCATTGGTTTTTCAGATAAGTATTTCAAAGCGATAAAATTAGACGCTGAAATAGCGGAATACTTAGGCTTACAAGCAGGCGATCCGGCGTTATGTGTTGAAGAGATATTTTATACATCGGCAGGAGAACCATTCGATTTCTCAACAATTATCTACCATTATGATAATGCTAAATTTTATGTACAGAGCCATTCTAAATGAATCGAAGTTTTAAAAGAGTAGCTTGAAAAAATGGATGATTGATTTAGTAAACTATTTGTACAATAATTACTTTAAATTATAAATAAAATGGTAAGTATATTTGGGGTTAAACGCTCTCCGACTATTTACCATTTAATTAAAGAGCTAACTAAGGAGAGCGTGTTCAATTGATGATAGGTTTATCTTAAAAGTTTATTGTATAGGTTTAAGTGTTTCAAAAATACCTGATAAAACAAGATTTATTTTATACTCTGTTGGAGCATAAATATTAACATCAGCCCTCATATTTCCATCAGCATACAATCTTTTCGCATAACGTTGAGATGGATTGTATTCAGAATGCAAATCAAATTCTCCACCGCTTATATCAAGTTGTATTGGTGCACCTAACAGATATTGTTTCGCCAGTAGTCTTTCAACTTTATTTTTAAGTTTAGCTAATAATATTGCTTCATGCTCTTCAACTGCTTTTTGAACGGCTTCTTTCGAAACGGTGTAATAAGTATCATCATTGACAACCATTTTTAATTCTTGAGCTTTAGCAATAATTTTACCAATAAGGTCAAGCTTAGTTGTTTTGACCATAAGATTATGCTGAACATAATATTGTTTTACCGTAATTCTTTCCGGTGATATTTTATCCGTATCTGAATTGGTTATGGTGAAATCAGTTAATTGAAGTTTTTTTAATTCATCGGTAATGGTTGAATATTTTTTATAAAGACTATCTTTGGCGTTATTTAAAGTTTGGGCTGTTTCGCGAATATTGAAAGCATAGAGATTTTTAACTTTATCGCTTTTTACTTGATGAATATCATTGATATTATATTTATCTAATATTTTATTGAGATCAACAAAGCTATCGTTATTATCAATCTTTATAACAATATTCATATTTGCTTGATATTTTGAATTTTCTTGACTATTTTCTTGATTTATCTCTCTCACATTGTTTTGATAACCAATTGTCTCTAAATTGTCTTCAGTTAAGCCCAACTTCAATAATTCATCTTTAAATTGTTTCATTATATTTACATTGAGATCTGAGGCATCGTTAGGTGTTGCGGCATCAGTTAGTAAAGTTACAGAAAATTGTACTGTGTCAGGTTTTAATACGACAGTTTCAGAAATTTTGGCTTCAACTTTTCCAACAGGTATTAAATTTTTGCCATATTTTAATTCTTGTAATTGAAGATAAGTATTATTGACATTCAATTCTTGATTAACTGAGTTAGCAGCATAACTATTAAAGGCGATACCAATATTGAGTAACATGGCAAATAAAATTGTTTTTTTCATCTTATTATCCTTAGTTAATGTTTATTTGTTTATAAAAATACTTGTTGAATTGCTAATAAAAGGCTAAATAAATCTAATCTAGATTATAGATAAAAAGCAAATTAAATGTCTAAAAAATGTATTGGATTGTAAAAAGATGTAAAAGCGTTTTTCAACGCTTTTATTTCATTAGCTGATTGTGTAAGAGTTTACTTTAGTTTATACCATATTGCTCACGATAAGCTTCAACTAGTTTTACTTGATCTTGTCTGGTTGGATCTTGATAAAGATATTGGATCAAATCATCAAGTGTAATAATTGAAATCACTTCGCAATGATAAGTTTGTTTAATTTCTTGAATTGCAGAAAGATGGGCACGACCTTTTTCTTGTCGGTCTAAGCAAATTAATACGCCAGCTAATTTTGATTTATTATCTTCCAATATTCGCATCGATTCACGTATTGCGGTTCCGGCAGTAATAACATCGTCAACCAGCATAACACGTTGCTCATAAATCGAACTGCCGACTAAATTGCCTCCTTCACCATGATCTTTTGCCTCTTTACGATTAAAGCAGTAAGGAACATCAACGTTGTGATGTTCAGATAATGCAACGACAGTTGATGATACAATCGGAATCCCCTTATAAGCAGGACCAAAAATTACGTCATATTCGAGCTTGGCATCTAATAAAGCAGCAGCGTAAAAGCGACCTAAAAGCGCTAAATCTTTACCGGTGTTAAACAAACCCGCATTAAAAAAATAAGGACTTTTTCGACCTGATTTTAAGGTGAATTCGCCAAATTTCAATGCTTGCCGATTTAAAGCAAATTCAATAAATTCACTTTTGTATGATTTCATCGATCCTCTCCAATTAATCTTTTAAGGCCTGTCTTTGTGCATCAATAATTGTTGCAATGCCATTTTTAGCTAATTCTAATAATTTTAATAATTCGTCATGACTAAAAGGTTCACCTTCGGCAGTTCCTTGAACTTCAATAATTCGTCCGTCATCAGTCATTACTACATTCATATCAGTTTCAGCATTAGAATCTTCAATATATTCTAAATCACATACCGGTTGACCATCGACAATACCGACAGACACCGCTGCGACCAATGATTTAATCGGATTTTGTTTAACTTTACCTTCGGCAATCATTTTATTTATCGCATCATTTAGCGCTACACACGCGCCAGTAATTGAAGCTGTTCTTGTACCACCGTCAGCTTGAATGACATCGCAGTCTAAGGTAATGGTATATTCGCCTAAAAGTTTAAGATCTATCATTGCTCTTAATGAACGAGCAATTAATCGTTGAATTTCCATTGTGCGACCTGTTTGTTTACCTTTTGCCGCTTCCCGTTGCGTTCTTGAATTAGTCGCACGAGGCAACATACCATATTCAGCCGTGACCCAACCTTGATTTTGACCTTTTAAAAAACGGGGTACGCTTTCATCGACAGTTGCATTACACAGTACTTTTGTTTCACCGAACTCTACTAATACAGAACCTTCTGCATGCTTAGTGTAATGACGGGTAATTTTGATAGGGCGGACTTGTTCCGCAGATCGACCTGACGGGCGCATGCATTTCTCCAGCAGTTATATTTAAAAAATTATTTGAATTTACCATTTAGGAGGACATCAACAAGAAAAAGGTTGATGTTTAGCCTAAGCTAAGAGCGCATTATACAGAATTTGTGATACAATGCCCAGCAAGTTTTTTACTAAATTTAGGAAGCCATTATGATTTCCAGTATGACCGCTTATGCCAGAAAAGAAGTAAATCAACCATGGGGGACCGCTTCTTGGGAGCTTCGTTCGGTCAACCAACGTTATTTAGAAACTTACATCCGTTTGCCTGAACAGTTTCGCTCACTTGAGCCTATTATTCGTGAACGGCTTCGTCATCGTTTAACGCGGGGTAAAATTGAATGCCATTTGCGTTTTGAATTGGATCCTGCTGCTCAACATCAAGAATTATCTTTAAATCAAGATCTAGCTAAACAAATTTTAAATGCAGCTAATTGGATTCAGTCAGAGCACAAATCCGGCGAAGTCAATCCTATCGATGTTTTACGTTGGCCAGGTGTATTATCAGCTAAAGAGCAAAATTTAGATACCATATCGCAAGAACTTTTAGCAATATTAGATTCGACAATTGATGAATTTATTACTGTACGTGAACGTGAAGGTAAAGCATTAGGTGATCTTATCATCCAACGGCTCGAAGGGATAACGGAACAAGTTGAAAAGATTCGTCAATGGATGCCACAGATTTTGGAATGGCAAAAAGAGCGTCTACAAACTAAATTAGCTGAAGCCAATATCGAATTAGATAGCTCAAGGTTTGAACAAGAAATTGTCATGATGGCTCAACGTATTGATGTTGCTGAAGAGCTTGATCGTCTAATGACACACGTTAAAGAAACTTATGCAATTTTGAAGAAAAATGAAGCCGTTGGACGTCGACTTGATTTTATGATGCAAGAATTCAACCGTGAATCGAATACCATTGCTTCAAAATCTATTAATGCCGATGTTACGGCTAGTGCCATTGAATTAAAAGTTTTAATAGAACAAATTCGAGAACAAGTACAAAATATCGAATAATTTTATTAATTAGATATAACAACGTAATTCTTCTCAATATCAATTGATTTTATTATCAAAATATTGA
Organism: Gilliamella sp. CG22; assembly: GCF_046635725.1. Lineage (NCBI taxonomy): Bacteria > Pseudomonadati > Pseudomonadota > Gammaproteobacteria > Orbales > Orbaceae > Gilliamella > Gilliamella sp. CG22. The sequence goes on along the minus strand of NZ_JBIDFK010000010.1, from coordinate 3,026 downwards.
GAAGTTAATGAATTTAAAAATAGCTCGATTTTAACATTTAAAAAAATCCCTTTTTCTTTCCTTTTACTCATACTAAAATACGCCGCTCCCAAAAAAGCTTTGATATGTTTTATGAAAATAATGACGGTTTCACTTGCTGTCAATAATATAAATTATCTAATTTTTCTATTGAAATAATCAAAGTAGATTTATCTATAAATATAAGGAAAAATAATGAACACCTCAACTGAACACTATCAATTTTCAAATAAATTCAATCTGGGCTCTACGATTGTTTTAACTTTGCTGGGTATTTTTGTGGCTATTTTACTTGGCGTTGTATATGCCATAATCTCTCATTTTTCTCCACTAATTCTTATTGATATCGGTCTTATTGTGGGGATGTGTTATGTGATAATCATGTTGCAATCTAATTTATCTCAATTAGCGAAGATCCGTAATGTCAAAATCAATATATTAATGACTTTTTTAATCTGCTTGTTTGCCTATTATTCAAATTTGGTTACTTTTGAAGTTTTGTTATTTGACACTAATTATTTGTCCAATTGGATTTCACTGTTTTTATCGCCTATTGATACTATAACTTTATTAATAGATGATATCATTCCTTATCGTGAAATCACGATTACTAAAGGCAGCTCATCAAAAGGTTCAATTTCAGGGATGTTATTAGCTGGCGTTTATCTGATTGAATTCTTAGTCTTCTTTTACCCAATTTTAACAGCTTTATTCATAGAAGATGCCTTTTGTGAAGATTGCCAAACTTGGTACAAAAAATATTTTTTCCATTCTTTGTCTAGTGAAGAATTAGAAAACAATATTAATAATAGTCGTGTAGGTAATTATGTCGATGCATTAGCCAATGTAGAACTTCAAAAAGATATTCGGGATTTGCTCGTTAAAAAGACTGACGATAAAATGTCAATGCTAAATTATGAATATTGCCAATGTCCAAAATGTCAGCAAAAAAGTATTTTAACCATTACGAAAAAAATGTTAAAACAAACGGATAAAGGACCTGAAGTTGAAGGTGTGAATGATGGAATACTTGTCAATCAAGCTTATCTTGATCACCAAACAGATCAACTTTTTTCAACAAAAATCTAGCATCACAACGATTAACTATTCTCTTTTAAAATCAGGTACTCTTAAGAGTGCCTGAAAACCCATATTTTAGCTGAAGTCTATTTCCTCAACTCAGTACATCGAAAATGTTATCTTCCCAATGTTAAATCTAAAAAAATAATGTTGTTATAAAAATCGTTTAATAAATAGCGCTGTAAATGTTAAAAAAAATTTAATAAATATCATAGAGAAAAAATAAAATAATGGCTTACCATTTAAATTTTATTAAAAATTTATTTGCGTTGTCTATGGCAGCTAGCCAAGTCATCAACCGTTATAAATTGAGAAGTTTGGTGTGCAAAAAAGGTCCAATGTTTGTCACTTTTTAAGTGAAAATTAGATTAGCGGTTTTTACGTTTATCTGAAAATTATCTCATCAAAACTTTTCATTGTTTTTTCATTGAATTAATTAATATTTAATAAACAAAAACAATATATTAAACAATGCTTACAATATTTATAAGAAATTTTCGATCGATTGAATATTGATTGATCATTTAATCCGATCAATAATATTTTTACATAACTTTCTAAAAGACTAGTGGTTATGTTTAATATCGTAAAATCAAGGAAATTTAATAAATGAATAAAATCTACAAAGTTTTAAAAAATAGACAAGGAATAAGCTTGGCAGTATCGGAACTAGCCAAAGGCAAAACAAAATCTTCAGTAAGTAAAATTGCAGCAGCCATCATGATTACAGCTGCTATGTCTGAAAGTGCATTAGCTGCACCAATTCATATCAATTCGAATGAAACAATCAAAGGTAATGGTACTGGCACAATTCAAAGTGGTCAAATAACCAATGAGGAATATTCATTAGGGTCAGGGACAAATGGAAAAGGACGTCTAACGATTAGTGATGGCGGTACGCTATCGTTAGCAAGAATTTTAGTTGGTCGAGGCGCAGGAAATTCAGGTGAATTAATTCTTGATAATGGACATCTTATTAATGCTCAGGGTGTTGCATACTTTGGTTTCCAAGGTGGTGATGCGAATGTATTAATCACAAATGGTGGTACTTTCACTAATACTGCTTGGGCTTCGCCAAGTATAGGAAGTGAAGCTGGTTCTAATACCACCCTAACAGTGAAAGGTAAAGGAAGCGCATTCATTCAAAAATCGAAAATTCAAGTATTTGTTGGCGCTAATGGTAATGCCAAAGTTGATGTCATAGAGGGCGGCTTATTTGATGCAAAAAATACGCTATTGCTTGGATTTGCAAATGGTACTGCAATTTTTAATGTTATAGGTAAGGATTCAACATTAAATGCGGCCACTATGCGTGTAGGGCCAGAAAAAAATGTAAATACGGGTCATGCTGAGCTAAATATTTTAAATGGTGCTAAAGCCAATATTGGTGATACAGTCAACGGTACTTTAGTTGTTAGAAATGGCGGTAAAGTATTTGTTGATGGAACTGATTCTGCATTGAATGTGGTTAAGGATATATCAATTGGTAATAAAAGTGAAATCACGGTTTCTAATGATGCCAAAATAAACACAACTAAAAACGCTAATGGTGAAAATGATGGTATAACCATCAATGAGGGCGGTAAATTAAATATTGGTGGTAAACCAAATGAAGCGCCACAAAAAGCGGGAGCAATTGATGTGCCGGTTATCCATTTTGCAAATCAAGATCCATCATTACCAGCGGGTGAACTTAATTTCAATCATACTAATAATGATTATCAAGTAGGCTGGGATATTGATAGCAAAGCAAATGGAAAAGGCAATGTCAATGTAATCTCTGGTGATAACTTTATTAGTGGTAAACATACTTATGAAGGAAACACCAATATAACTGGTGGTTCTTGGAATGCGAAAGCCGAGAATGTCTTTAGCGAAAAATCTAACTATAACGTTGATAAGAAAGGTTCACTTAATTTAGAAGATCA
>NZ_JBIDFK010000009.1:0-91849 GCF_046635725.1 Gilliamella sp. CG22 | reverse complement strand
GTATCATTAATTCACCCAATCGCGATGGCAGAAGGTTTACGTTTTGCGATTCGTGAAGGTGGTCGTACTGTTGGTGCAGGTGTTGTTGCTAAGGTTATTAAATAATTTATATTTAATAACTGTTGAAAGGGTATCATGCGATGCCCTTTCTTATCTGGTCTGTTTAGCAAAATGTTTTTATTTTAAAAAGAGCATTTTGGAAAATAGATATTATTATAAATAACATACTCATAGGTTTTATATGCAAGTAAGTAACGAAAGTCAAGCTACAAACTCGGTTCTAGATAAACTCAAATGGGGTTTAGTTTTAGTATTGATTGCAATTATTGTTTGGGGAAATTCCTATTTTGCTCAAGCAAATGATATATATCAACCTAATACAATCGTCCGCATTATTACGGTTAGTGTAATTTCACTTTTCACTTTATTTATTGCTCTTACAACCACTAAAGGTAAGTCATTTCTTGCATTTTTACAGGATTCAAGAAAAGAGTTAAGAAAGGTGGTATGGCCTTCTCGTAAAGACGCTACACAGACAACTATGCTCGTTGTGGCTGTTACAGTAGTCGTTGGTTTAGCCCTTTGGGGAATGGATACTTTATTCCGTTGGGTCGTCTTTTATTTAACATCAATAGGACGTTAATATGAGTGAAATACAACAAAAACGATGGTATGTTATTCAAGCTTATTCTGGCTATGAAGCACGTGTTGCACAATCACTACGTGAATATATCAAGTTACATAATATGGAAGATTCTTTTGGTGAAGTGCTTGTGCCTACCGAAGAAGTTGTTGAAATGAAAAGTGGTCAACGTCGTAAAAGTGAGCGTAAATTCTTTCCCGGTTATGTTTTAGTTGAAATGATGATGAATGATGCAACTTGGCACTTAGTTAAAAGTGTACCAAGAACCATGGGATTTATTGGCGGTACTTCTGACAGACCAGCCCCAATAAGCCAACGTGAAGTTGATGCTATTATGAATCGTTTACAACAAGTTGGTGATAAACCTCGTCCTAAAACGTTATTTGAGCCAGGCGAATTGGTACGTGTTAATGATGGTCCATTTGCAGACTTTAATGGTGTGGTTGAAGAAGTCGATTATGAAAAAAGTCGCCTGAAAGTTTCAGTTTCAATTTTTGGACGTTCAACACCTGTTGAGCTTGATTTTAGTCAAGTTGAAAAAAGTTAATTTTAATTGAATAAGTTTAGTTCAATTAAGAATAAAAAAATCACAGCAAAGGCTGTGATTTTTTTTGCACAAAATAAATAGTTAAAATACGATTAACAACCTGAAACTTATTGCGATTGAATTAAGACTCATGCTCTTAATATTTTGTGTGCTTCTCTTTTTGTATCTTAAATACAAAGTTAGTTTAATTGAAAATCTTCAAGTTGTTGTTGTAAATCTAACCAGTTCATTTCAGTGTCTTCTTGTTCGCTTTTAATTTTACTTTGTTTAAGTAGTAATTCGGTCAACGCTGTTTTTTTATCGTTTTCATAAATAGCAGGATCTGCTAGTAACTGTTCAATATTTTGTAATTGCTCAGTTAATAGCTCAAGTTTTTGCTCCATTTTTTGTAGCTCTTTTTTAATGGGTTGCATTTGTGCTCTTAATTCTGCTTCACGGCGTTTTTGTTCTTTGCGATCGGTGGCGGAAACATTTTGAATGCTATCATTTTTACTGGCTATGTTAACGGTATCTGGTTTATTTTCTGCTTTTTGTTCTTCGGCAAGCCATTTTTGGTAATCATCAAGATCGCCATTAAATGGTTCGACTTTGTGATCATGCACTAAATAAAATTCATCCGTTGTCGAGCGCAATAAATGGCGATCATGCGATACAACGACTAAAGCACCTTCAAAGCCTATAAGTGCTTCAGTTAATGCTTGACGCATATCTAAATCCAAATGGTTAGTGGGTTCATCAAGTAATAATAGATTCGGTTTTTGCCACACAATTAGCGCTAAAACCAATCGAGCTTTTTCACCGCCCGAAAATGTTTTAACTGGTTCATTCACTTTATCACCATGAAAATCAAAACCACCCAGATAGTTACGCAATTCCTGTTCTGTTATTTTTAGATCAGCAAGCTGAGTTAAATGCCAAAGTGGTGATTCATCGGCACGTAAATATTCCAATTGATGTTGAGCAAAATAGCCTAATTGAACACCTTTAGCGAGATTAATATGCCCCTCTTTAGGTTGAAGTTCGCCCGCTAATAATTTTATTAAGGTTGATTTACCGGCACCATTACGACCCAGTAAGCCTATGCGTGACCCCGGAACAAGATTTAATTTAATTTTTTCAAGCACGATTTTATCATCGTAACCTGCCACAACTTTGTCCATCATCAGTAATGGACTTGGCAAAAATTCAGAAGGTTTAAAATTAAAATGAAAAGGATTGTCTACATGTGCAGGGGCAATGAGTTCCATTTTTTCTAGCATTTTTATTCTGCTTTGAGCTTGTTTGGCTTTGGTTGCTTTTGCTCTAAAGCGGTCTATGTAGCTTTGTAGGTGTGCGACTTTTTGTTGTTGGCTTTCATAAAGTGATTGTTGCTGTGCTAATTTAGTTGCACGTTGAACTTCAAATGATGAATAGTTACCGGTATATTCAAACAAACTTTTTTGTTCAATATGAATAATTTTATTAACTAACGGATCTAAAAAATCACGATCATGTGAGATTAAAATTAATGTACCTTGATAGTTACTCAGCCATTTTTCCAGCCAAATAACGGCATCTAAGTCAAGGTGATTGGTAGGTTCATCAAGAAGGAGTAGATCAGAACGACACATGAGTGCTTGAGCTAGATTTAAACGCATGCGCCAACCACCAGAATAAGATTTAACTGGTAATTGTAGTTGCTCGTTAGAAAATCCTAAACCATGTAATAATGTGGCGGCTCTTGCTCGTATTGTCCATGCGTCAATGTTATCCAGTTTTTCATGAATATTAGCTATTTGTTCACCATTATTGTCTTGGTTGGCGATAGCTAGCTTTTGTTCTAGCTGTCGATATTCACGATCACCATCAATAGCATATTCAATAGCGGGTATATCTAGCGCGGGAGTTTCTTGGTTAACCCAAGCTAATTGCCATTGTGATGGAAAACTTAAGCTGCCTGCATCCGTTTGAATTTCGCCTTTTATTAATGAGAAGAGAGTGGACTTTCCGCAACCATTTTTCCCAACTAACCCTACTTTTTGTTTAGGATTAATGGTAGCAGAGGCATTATCTAAAAGTAAATTAATGCCTAAGCGAACTTGAATGGAATCAAATACTATCATGATTTTGCTGTTTAATATGTAAAATAAATTGGGTTATGCTAACAAATATTGAAAATTATGCAAAATGAAAAAGTTTAATGGGTAAAGTGAAAGTTTCATTATTTTAAAATTTAACTTGTGGCAATAATTGGTTGAGCGTGCTATTGAATATTTCCAGACAGGGAAAAGGTTATCATTTAATCTAGTCACAAAAATAGGATGATAATTAATTTATAGCGGGGTTTAAATTGGAAAAGCGATTTTATCAAGCCCTCTATTTTAAGCAATAAAGGGCTTAATTATAAATATAAATTATTACTGTTTTTTAATTGCGGATAATGCTCGACGAATAATATATAAGCAAATACCCACAAAGACAGCTAAACCTAAATATTGTGGTAAGAAACCTAAATCAGCCTCTATTGCTAATGGAGCTTCACCTTTACCTTGCGTGATACTAATAACAATAACGATCGCTAATAAGACACCAACTAAGCTTTCACCAACTATTAATCCCGAAGAAATTAATGCCGCTTTACGATCCACTTTTTTAAATTGTTCTTCAGGATTTAAATTGTATTTTTGAGCTTTAGCGTAAGCATTACGTTTAATTATCCATGATAGCAATGTACCGACAAAAATTGGGGCAGTAATTGTTGGTGGTAAATAGATACCTAAACCGACAGCTAGTGCGGGTAAGCGAAATTTACATTTTGCTTTCGCCAAAAGAAGATCAATAATAATAATCACGGTTCCAACGACTAATCCAATTAGAATCATTGTCCAATCAAGTTTATGTGAAAAGATTCCTTTTGCAATGGTTGTCATCAGTGTTGCTTGAGGGGCAGCTAAAACTTGTGATTGATCCATATCTGGTCGTGGTAATGCCCCCGTGAAACCATACGCGTTATAAAGAATTTCTAAAATAGGAGCGATAACAATGGCACCAACAACACAACCTATTAGTAATGCAACTTGTTGTTTCCAAGGTGTTGCATTAACCAAGTAACCCGTTTTAAGATCTTGCAAGTTATCATTTGAGATACAAGCAACGGCTAATACTGCGCTGGTTGTGAATAGCGCTAAGGCTGTCGCAAAGTTTGTGCCTTCAGCCGTGGAAAGTATATTATTTGCTTCGCCTAATCCAAGTAAGATAAGTGATATCACGATAGCGGCAACAATTGCAATACCTGAAATAGGGCTAGCTGACGATCCGACTAATCCTGCCATATATCCGCAAGCAGCTGCAACAAGAAAGCCCATAATAAAAGCAAATAAAACAGCACAAATAACCAGTATCCATGCAACGCCCGTCGATAACCCACTATCTGAAATAAATGAGTAAAACGTAGCGACTAAAATAATAACCATACCTGCCATAATCAAAAAGATTGATTTAGGTGATAGATCACGTTCTGTCGGTGCAATATCATTTACAGATACATCTGAACGTAACGTTTTGAATGATGTTTTTAAACCTTCAATAACTGGTTTGATTAAGGTTAATAATGTCCAAATTGCCGCAATAGCAATCGTTCCTGCGCCAATAAAACGGATATCTTTAGCCCAAAGTCCCATTGCAATATTTGCCAGTGGTTGCGTTGTATCATAATCTGTCATTGCACTTAAAATTGGAATTCCAAATCCCCAGGCAATAATGGTTCCTATTAAAACGGCAATCCCAGATACAATTCCAATCAAGTAACCTGCACTAAGAAGTGCTAATGAGAACCCCATAGGTAATTGAAAAATCGATTTTCCACCGGTAAACCAGTATGAAGCGCTTTCAGATAAAACCCGAAAACCATTGGTCAATAAACTGACAGTAGAAGCGATAACGCCTCCCACTAAAATATCTTTCAATCCTTCGTTGGCAGAAGCATCATTACTGTCTGTTTTCGAGCCTGCTTTTAAAATCTCAGCGGCAGCAACACCTTCAGGGTAAGGTAATGTACTTTTGACTACCATCACATGACGCAATGGAATTGAGAATAGTACCCCAAGCATTCCCCCAGCGGCACAAATGGCAAAAGTTAACCAAAATGGAAAATCTTGCCAGTAACCAATCATCAATAATCCAGGTAGAACGAATATAATAGATGATAGCGTTCCGGCAGCAGAAGCTTGAGTTTGTACCATGTTATTTTCTAATATGGTTGATCCTGAAAATAGTCTTAAGATTGCCATTGAGATGACAGCGGCAGGAATAGCCGAAGAAAAGGTTAATCCGACTTTTAAACCAAGGTACACATTTGATGCAGTAAAAATAATTGTAATAAAAGCACCCAGTATTGTGCCTCGAAGTGTAAGTTCTCGTAAATTATTCATATATTATCGTAAAGTTAATTCAATATGCGGTTATTATATACTTAATTCAGCTTTATGGGCTAGAAGTTATGATAACTCAATTAATTTAATCTTTTTTGTGCGTGTTTCAGGATAAATAATAGACAATTATATTTACAATAGTATAAATTCACTATTGAAAATAAAAATAGTTTAAATTTATGATACACTGATTAGATTAATGTTCCGTTACGATTGGTGAGATAGATTGTGAACCCACTCAAGCGTTTACTTGCAATTACTAAACAATTACGTGACCCTATTGACGGTTGTGAATGGGATCGCATGCAGACTTTTGATTCATTAAAATCTTATACACTAGAAGAAACTTATGAAGTTCTTGATGCGATAGATAAACAGGATATGAATGAACTCAAAAAAGAATTGGGCGATTTATTGTTTCAAATTATTTTTTACGCCGATCTTGCCAGTGAACAAGGTCAGTTTGATTTTGAGGATATCTGTCAAGCTGTTGCTGATAAATTAGTTAGTCGTCATCCGCATATTTTTGATGATAAGACAACTGAAAAACCGAATTGGGAACAATTAAAACAAAAAGAGCGTGACGAGCGCGCACAATACTCATTGTTAGATGACATACCTAACGCCATTCCTGCTTTAATGAAAGCCGAAAAAATCCAAAAACGTTGTGCGTCGGTTGGGTTTGATTGGCAGGAGTTAACTCCAGTTTTAGATAAAGTTAAGGAAGAGCTCGACGAAGTAGAACATGAGCTTAATAAAACGGTACAAGATCAATCAAAAATCGAGGAAGAACTGGGGGATCTGTTTTTTGCGACCGTCAATTTAGCCAGACATCTAAAAGTTAAATCGGAGCTCTGTTTACAACGGGCAAATCATAAATTTGAACGTCGATTTAAACAAGTTGAAGCAATACTGAAACAAAATAATCGTCGTTTAACGGATGCAACACTTGAAGAAATGGAAGCCGCATGGCAACTTGTTAAACAATTGGAAATATCAACTAGCGAAGTAAATAAATATGACTGAAAAAAATGAATTATTTCAAGAAATCGAAGCATGGGCACAAAATGCCATTTTACATAGTCCAACGTGGAGTATCAATCAACTCGATTATTCCGAAAAAAGTATTTCTGTCGTTGAAATGATTATTGGTGAATTAGCTGAGAAAAATTTTAGTATTCCTGAAGAACAGCTTAATATGATTGCTCAAGAGTATGGTTGTTATTTATTATTGACAGCCCAAAAATTATACGGCGGTGAGTTTTATTGGAATGAAGAACTTGAACAACCGATGTTAATTAGTTGTGAACCACAAGCTGCTATCGTGTTATTAACTTGGAATAAAGTCAAAGGGCGCCTTTTAGGGGATGAAGCAGATCATCTTGCCTTTTTCTTAGAAGGGTTTGCTGAGGCGACTAAAAATCCTGAAAATGGTTCTCAGGTTGTCTATTTATAGCCAAGTAATCTAATAATCAAAGGTTATTAGCTGATACAAATTCATGGTATCAGCTAATGGTAATTTAATGCCAATTATCAAAGTAAATATTCATTGGCAATTTCAATCCGATAAATAACGATATTTAGGTTGTAATCAATAAACGTTATGGTTTAGACAGATCAATAAATATTGAGTAGTAAACCTTACTCCCGCTCAGTAGGGTATGGGCATAAGGTTAACTTAGTCAATCGCTTTATACTTCTAAATAATCTAAAATCCCTTCTGCCGCTTTGCGACCTTCGCTAATGGCAGTCACCACTAAATCCGATCCTCTTACTGCATCACCACCAGCAAAGATTTTTGGATGGCTGGTTTGGTAGCCTTTAATTTCTGGGGCAACAATACGACCTTGAGTATCAAAATTGACACCATGTTCTGCTAACCAAGGCATGGCATGAGGTCTAAAACCAAATGCCATAATAACAGCATCGGCAGGAAGTATGAATTCAGATCCTTCGATAATCACTGGCGAACGGCGACCATTTGCATCGGGTTGACCGAGTTCTGTTCTAACCATTTTGACACCAGTAACTTGACCTGTATTGTTAATTTCAATACTGAGGGGTTGCACATTAAATTGGAATTGTGCACCTTCTTCTTTCGCATTTTTTACTTCTCGTTTAGAGCCGGGCATATTGGCTTCATCTCGACGATAAGCACAGGTGACTTCAATTGCACCTTGACGTATAGACGTCCGTACACAGTCCATTGCAGTATCACCACCGCCTAAAACCACAACACGCTTATTTTTCATGTCAATGTAAGGCGTATCATCGCTTTGATTATGCTTCATAATATGTTTGGTATTGGCAATTAAAAATGGAAGGGCATCATAAACACCATCCGCATCTTCATTCATTAGACCGGCTCGCATTGATTGATAAGTACCGGTTCCAACAAAAATAGCATCAAATTCATTGAGTAAGTCCGTTAATTGTACCGTTTTCCCCACTTCGGTATTCAGCCGAAATTCAATACCCATGTCGGTAAAGATACGTCGACGATTAATCAACACTTCTTTATCTAATTTAAAGGCAGGAATACCAAAGGTTAATAGTCCACCTATTTCAGGATGGCGGTCAAAAACAACGGGCGTCACACCATTGCGGACTAGCACATCGGCACAAGCAAGTCCTGCAGGCCCTGCACCAATGATTGCAACTTTCAACCCTGTTTTTTCAACATTAGACAAGTTAGGCTTCCAACCCAGTTTAAAAGCTTCATCGGTAATATAACGTTCAATGTTACCAATAGTTACTGCACCGAACTCAGCATTTAAAGTACATGAGCCTTCACAAAGCCGATCTTGAGGGCAAACCCGACCACACACTTCTGGTAGACTGTTTGTTTGATGAGAAAGCTCAACCGCTTCTAAAATTTTGCCTTCATTCACCAGTTTTAGCCAATTAGGTATATAGTTATGAACAGGACAACGCCATTCACAATAAGGATTCCCACACGCTAAGCAGCGATCGGCTTGGGCTTGTGATTGTGAAGCCGAAAATCCCTCATAAATTTCAACAAACTCTATTTTTCGAATATTCAACGATTTTTTAGGTGGATCAACACGTTGTAAATCGATGAACTGATAAACATTTTGACTCATTTCCGTGTTCTCCTTATTGTGCTTGAACATGAAGTTCTGCTGATGATCGGCTTCGATGACCGAGCAGCGCTTTTACATCACTGGATTTAGGTTTAACTAATACAAATTGTTTAGCGAAATCTTCCCAGTTAGCTAAAATTTCTTCAGCACGTGAAGAGTGGGTTAGTTGAGCATGTTCCATGATTAAGCCTCGTAGATGCTCTTCATGAATCGAATAATCAGCAACGTTTAACATTTCAACAAGTTCTTGGTTGATCCGTTTATGGAAATCACCATCGGCATCTAAAATATAAGCAAATCCACCAGTCATGCCAGCACCAAAGTTAACACCAGTTTTACCTAAGACACAGACAATGCCACCTGTCATATATTCACAGCCGTTATCGCCGATACCTTCAACCACGCTAATTGCACCAGAGTTACGTACGGCAAAACGTTCACCAGCACGTCCTGCTGCAAACAATTTACCGCCTGTTGCACCATATAGACAGGTGTTACCGGCAATGGTTGCTTCATGACTTAAAAATGCCGAGCCTTGAGGTGGTCGAATGACGATGCGACCCCCTGCCATGCCTTTACCAACGTAGTCATTGGCATCACCTGTTAGGGTTAAATTTACGCCACCAGCATTCCAAACACCAAAGCTTTGCCCAGCAGTACCGGTGAAATTGAGTGAAATTGGATCGGCAACTAAACCTTGATCACCATATTTTTTGGCAATATAACCTGATAAGCTAGTTCCCACCGAACGATCAGTATTTTGAATATCAAAGTAGAAACTTTTACTTTGACGATTATCCACAAATTGTTGTGCTTGAGTAATAATTTCTTTATTCAATACACCTTTATCAAACGGTTTATTATCTTCAGTACAGTAGACGGGTTTGCCTTCTACTGGTGTCGCAGTTTCAAGTAATCCTGATAAATCCAGTTTTTGTTGTTTAGCCGTAATACCATCAAGCTCTAACAGTAAATCGGTACGTCCAATTAAATCAACAATTCGACTTACGCCAAGTTCTGCCATGACTTCCCTTGTGCTACGTGCAATAAAACGGAAATAGTTCATCGCTTTTTCGGGTAAACCATGATAATGGTCACTACGTAATTTTTCATCTTGTGTCGCAACTCCTGTGGCACAGTTATTTAAATGGCAAATACGTAGATATTTACAACCTAAAGCCACCATTGGCCCCGTACCAAAGCCGAAACTTTCTGCACCTAAAATTGCCGCTTTTACAATGTCTGTACCGGTTTTTAACCCACCGTCAACCTGTAAACGAATTTTGTGACGTAAACCATTAGCAACCAATGATTGTTGTGTTTCAACTAAACCCAGTTCCCATGGTGAGCCAGCATATTTGACTGACGTTAATGGGCTAGCACCGGTACCACCATCATATCCCGAAATCGTGATCAAATCGGCATAAGCTTTTGCGACCCCAGTTGCAATAGTTCCTACGCCAGGTTCGGACACTAATTTCACCGAAATCATTGCTTGAGGGTTAATCTGTTTTAGATCAAAGATCAACTGTGCCAAATCTTCGATTGAATAAATATCGTGATGCGGTGGTGGCGAGATTAATGTCACCCCCGGTACGGAAAAACGTAATTTAGCTATGTAAGGGGTTACTTTGTCACCTGGTAATTGACCGCCTTCACCCGGTTTTGCACCTTGCGCTACTTTGATCTGAATCACATCAGCACTCATTAAATAGCCCGGCGTTACACCAAATCGACCTGATGCGACTTGTTTTATGCGTGACACTTTTATACTGTTATACCGAGCAGGATCTTCACCTCCTTCGCCTGAATTAGAATAGCCACCTAATGTGTTCATTGCTTCAGCAAGCGATTGATGAGCTTCAGGACTTAATGCACCAATTGACATTGCCGCCGAATCAAAACGTTTGAATAGTGACTCTTCAGGTTCAACCTGATCTAACGAAATTGCTGCATTTTCAGGGGGATTAAGTTTTAATAAATCCCGTAATGTCGCTGGCGGGCGATTATTAACGATATCGGTATAAAGCTTATAATCTTCGTAACGCCCATTGTTAACCGCTTTTTGTAACGATTGAACTACATCGGGATTATAAGCGTGATATTCGCCGCCATGGACAAATTTGAGTAAACCACCTTGGTCTAATGGTTTACGGCGTAACCATGCTTGTTTCGATAAATTGAACTGATCTTGAGCAAAATCATCAAAATTTGCACCACTAATACGGCTAGTCACACCTTGGAAACAAAGTTCTACCACATCTTTATGCAGACCAACCGCTTCAAAAAGTTTTGAGCAGCGGTACGAGGCGACAGTGGATATCCCCATTTTAGACATGATTTTGTACAAGCCTTTATTAATACCATTGCGGTAGTTGATAATGGCTTCACGGTAAGACTTATTTATCGTGCCATTGTCGACCATTTGGGCTAGGGTTTCGTAAGCTAAATAAGGATAGATAGCCGTTGCACCAAAACCAAGGAGCACGGCAAATTGGTGTGGATCGCGACAGCTTGCGGTTTCAACAATAATATTGGCATCACAGCGTAAGTTTTTTTCAACTAGACGTTGCTGTACTGCACCTACAGCCATTGGGGCAGGAATCGGTAATCGATCGGCTGCGATATTTTTATCGGATAAAATGATTAATACGGTACCATTACGTACTTTGGCTTCGGCATCACCGCATAATTGTTCAATGGCATCACGCAAGCTACCATCGATTTCGTAAGTAATATCTAGTGTTTCTGATTGATAGTAACGTGATTCCAATGCAGTTAATTGTTGGAAATCAGAGTAAACCAAAACAGGGTATTTAAACGCGACTCGATGTGCTTGACCTTCGGCTTCAGCAAAGACATTCATCTCGCGACCAATGCTAGTTGATAGCGACATGACGTGAGCTTCACGTAATGGATCAATAGGTGGATTGGTTACCTGCGCAAATTTTTGACGAAAATAATCATAGATTAATCGAGGTTTACTTGATAAGACAGCAAATGGCGTATCATCGCCCATTGAACCTGTTGCTTCTTGCCCATTTTCACCTAAGACACGAATACATTGATCAATTTCTTCTGCACTATAACCAAACTGTTTTTGGTAAGTAGCTAGTAAAGTGTCATCGTAATCACGTGAGCCAATGTTCTCATCAGGTAGACTTTCAAAAGGGATAAGCTGTTTAACATTTTTTGCCATCCATTCTTTATAAGGATGACGTTTTTGTAAGTCATTGTCCGTTTCAGAAGATTGTAAGATACGGCCTTCTTCGGTATCGATTACTAATAACTCACCAGGCCCAACTCGTCCTTTGCTGACGACTTCGTCAGGTTGATAATCCCAAATACCAATTTCAGAAGCACAGGTAATGAGTTTATCGGTGGTAATAACATAACGAGCAGGACGTAAGCCATTTCGATCTAAATTACATGCGGCATAGCGACCGTCTGACATAACAATACCAGCAGGGCCATCCCACGGTTCCATATGCATCGAATTAAAGTCAAAGAAGGCACGAAGATCTTCATTCATATCGGGATTATTTTGCCATGCTGGTGGTACTAATAAGCGCATCGCCCTGACAATATCCATCCCACCGACAAGGAACAGTTCTAACATGTTATCCAGTGAACTGGAATCAGATCCTGTGACATTCACAAACGGAGCCGCATTTTGTAAATCAGGAATCAGTGGTGTTTTAAATTTGTAGGAACGGGCTTTTGCCCATTGACGATTGCCTTCAATGGTATTGATTTCACCATTATGCGCTAAATGTCTAAACGGTTGAGCAAGTGGCCAACGTGGAACGGTATTGGTTGAAAAACGTTGATGAAATAAACAAATCGCCGTTTCCATTCGAATATCGGCTAAATCTAAATAGAATCGAGGCAAATCTTTAGGCATACATAAGCCTTTGTAGATATTAACCTGATTCGAAAAGCTACAAACATAAAAGGTGTCGTCTTGTACGCGTTTTTCAATGCGACGGCGAACCATATATAAACGGCGTTCTAAATCAATTTTCGTCCATCCTGCTGGCGCATTGACAAAGACTTGTTCAATTTTAGGAAGTGAAGATAATGCAATTTCACCTAAAACACTTTTATCAATAGGCACTTCTCGCCAACCTAATATTGATAGCGTTTCGTCAGCTAATTCCTCTTCTACAATCTGACGGCTTGCTTGTGCTTCTTGCTCATCTTGGCTAAGAAACAGCATGCCTACCGCATAATTAGTTGCTAAACGCCAACCTGCGTCTTGCGCAACTAATCTAAAAAATCGATCTGGTTTTTGTAATAAAAGTCCACAGCCATCGCCGGTTTTACCGTCAGATAAGATTGCGCCTCGATGCTGCATTCTTGCTAATCCGTGGATAGCGGTGCGCACCACTTTATGACTTGGTTGCCCTTCAATATGAGCAATCAGACCAAATCCGCAGTTATCTTTTTCATGATGCTGGTTATATAACATATCATTGCCTCTAATTCATCGCTTTATAATTTGTGAAGGTATAGGCATTAATCCCATATTGGCTAAGAAATTAAAGAAAAATGCTATTTTGGTCAAATAAATATTACTTATAAGTCAATCTTTTAATAAGTTGTACTAAAGTTATTAATGAAGCTAATAATAGAACATTATCTTTTCATTTAACTATTAGCATAACTAAATGATTTAACATGATAAAAATTATTGGGCTTATAAAATTGTTAATGATAATATGCTAATGTAAATTTTAAATAGTGTGATAACAATTTAATTCATTAATCATTATGAAAGGAATGTTTAATTTAATGAAAATTTTTAAAATAGTGTTCATATTAATTGCAAGTATATTATTTGTTGGATGTTCTGCAAGAGTTGATTTAGCCGATCCAAAATTAGATCGTGAAGCTAAAAAATTTGCTGAACCAGATGCAAATTTTTCAGGTATTTATATTTATAGAGATAGTCTAACGGGTAAACCTAGCAAAAAGGCTATTTATATTGATGGGGAATATTTGGGTAAAACGGCTGACAGAACTTATTTTTATAAAATTGTTAAGCCTGGCTATCATACCATTGAAACAGAATCTGAATTTAGTAATAATTCGCTAGAGATTTATGCAGAGGGAGGCAGTAACTATTTTATCAGGCAATATATTAAAATGGGTGTTTTTGTTCCAGGAGCGGGTCTTCAAGAGGTTAATGAACTGTTAGCCAAGAAAAGTATAATAAAAAGTAAATTAATCAAAACAGAATAAAATTATTCTAACTTGATAAGCATTGTTCAAAATTACTATTTTTAATTTACTTAATTCCGTTGGTAAAAACTGACGGAATTGTCATATTTTCAAGTTCTAGTCTATTTACTTAATCCTGCTATAATTCCTTCTATTTATGGTTTCACAAGACTATTATGCAAACTAATATTACAATTGTTGGAGCAGGGGCTGCGGGTCTATTTTGTGCTGGATTATTAGGTCAAAAAGGGCATCGTGTGACCGTTATTGATAACGGAAAAAAACCGGGACGAAAGATCTTAATGTCGGGTGGCGGAAAATGTAATTTTACTAATCTTGATGTGGATGCGCACCATTACATTTCTGAAAATCGTCATTTTTGTAAATCAGCCTTGAAACGGTTTAACCAATGGGATTTTATCCAATTAGTTAATCAATATAATATTGCTTATCATGAAAAAGATCATGGTCAGCTATTTTGTGATAATTCAGCCAAAGACATTGTCGATATGCTGCTTAGCGAGTGTCAAAAAGGAAAAGTTAACCTAATGATGCAAACGCAATTAGATGACGTCGAAGCGGTTGAAGATGGATTTAAATTGCAGACTTCGCAAGGTATGCTGAGTTGTCAAAACCTGATTATTGCTACAGGCGGGTTATCGATGCCAGCACTCGGTATGACTTCAATAGGTTATAAAGTGGCAGAAAAATTTTCCATTCCAATTGTACCGGTCAAAGCTGGGCTGGTGCCTTTTACCTTACATAAACCCTTATTAGATGTGTTATCGCAACTATCCGGTATTGCTATTCCGGTTGAAGTGACTTATGAGCAAATGCATTTTAAAGAAAATTTATTATTTACTCATCGAGGGCTTTCAGGCCCCGCCATTTTACAGATATCAAGCTATTGGCGAGTGGGTGAACCCATTACGATCAACTTATTACCAGATATGACATTTGAATCATCATTTAAACCGTTATTAGAAAAAAATCGTAACCAAACTTTGAAAAATTGTTTAGCACAAATTTTACCTAAAAGAGTAGTAGAAGCATTGATACAACTGGATATGATTACAGATATTACTGTGAAACAACTCAATTTGCATCTACAACAGCGTCTTTTTGACACATTAACCAAGTGGCATATTGTACCAAACGGAACCGAAGGGTATCGAACGGCTGAAGTCACATTAGGCGGGGTGAGTACCGATGCATTATCATCAAAAACAATGGCGACCAAGTCACAGCCGAATCTTTATTTTATTGGCGAAGTGGTTGATGTAACGGGTTGGTTAGGTGGTTATAATTTTCAGTGGGCTTGGAGCAGTGCCTTTGCATGTGCGAAGGCATTGGATGAAAAAACTGTTAGCCATCAATGTTAATGATTCATTACACCCATTTGAATATGGTACTTTTTGACCTTATATTGTAATGTAGTACGCGAAACATTTAATAATTTAGCGGCATTGATAATTTTTCCATTAGCTTGATTTAACGCATCGATAATCAATTGTCGCTCATAGTTTTCCACTTGGGTTGTTAAATCCCTAAATCGAGAAAAATTTGTGGCAGAATCATCGATTTTTGTCATGACATCTGCTTGCTGATGAGGGCTTTCAATTTCAAATAGCTCTTCATCAAGAACGATATGTTGTAATTCTCCGGGTTCATTTTGTAAAACCATACTTCGGACAATTGCATTTTCAAGCATACGTACATTGCCTGGCCATGGTGCTGACATCAATTGTTTCAAAGCATGCTTACTTATACCACTGATGGTTACTTTTATCTCATCTTGGTGTTTATCAATAAAATAGCGAGCTAAAACAGGAATATCTTCTGTTCGTTCGCGTAGTGCAGGAAGTTTTATTAATCCCACATTTAATCGATAAAACAGATCACTGCGCATTTTACCGTTTTTTAAAAGATCAGTAGGTGATTCGTTCATGGCGGCCACAATGCGAACATCAGAATGCAGCTCTTTATTGCCGCCTAGTCGCCAGTAGGTTTTTTCTTGTAGAAATCGCAATAACTTGCTTTGCATTTCAAGTGGCATGGCGTTTAGTTCATCAAGAAATAGTGTGCCACCGTTAGCCAGTTCTAGATAACCTTGGCGATTTTCAGCTCCCGTAAAGGCGCCTTTCACAGTACCAAATAGTGTACTTTCAATTAGCGTAGTAGGTAGTGCACTACAATTGAGCGATATAAAGGCTTTATCTCGGCGGTCGCTAGTTTGATGAATTAAATGGGCGAAGAGTTCTTTACCGGTACCTGTCTCACCAACAATGAGTACTGGCACATCATTAGCGCCTAAAATATTCGTCTGATCAATAACCGATTGCAT
Source organism: Gilliamella sp. CG22 (assembly GCF_046635725.1). NCBI lineage: Bacteria > Pseudomonadati > Pseudomonadota > Gammaproteobacteria > Orbales > Orbaceae > Gilliamella > Gilliamella sp. CG22. The sequence continues at coordinate 75,579 of NZ_JBIDFK010000009.1, read as the reverse complement.
TTTTTGAGATACAAATACGATTTCGGGAAGTGATTGTTCTTTACTGTGATATAAACGGCTGTTGAGTTTAAAAACTTGATCTTGTAATTGTCTTACATTAGATAAATTTCGACCGATTTCGATTGCGCCAATGATCTGTTTGTTATGATTGTAAAGTGGAACCGTGGTATGCAAATAATCGACAACTTTACCAACATGATTATAATAGCATTGATAATTATCCAGATATTCCTTACCTTCTAGCAAGGCTTTTAACATAGTACTATCTTCTTTTTGTAAATTAGGATAAACTTTAAGCAATGGTTTTCCTATAGCTTTATCTTGAGGATAGCCATCGAGTTCTGCACTTTCCTGATTGTAGTAAATATATTTACCTTCTTTATCAATAATGGCCATTGGCTGATGTATTAGATCAAAAAAATGTTTAAATATTTCCAATGATTGTAATAATTCAGGATCAACTGTCATGATATTAGTACCTTATAAAATTTGGATTATTGCTTAATAGCATACTTTTATTTAAATACCTTTCGACTATCACTAAAAAATGACAAATTTTTGTCATAAAGACATATTTTTAACTTAATGACAAAATTTGTTGCTAGATTGTTTAGTTTAACTTATTGATTATTTGTATTATTAAATTGGCATGCTGATTGCATTACAAGAGAAAAGCCATTTTACTTATTTTCTTATGTACTTTTTGAGTACTCATTAACTGGAGGTCATATGTCCGACAAAATTATGTCAAATTATAACAAATTACGTCACGATCTTATAACTAAAGATCGTCGTTTTAGTGCTGAAAACGGTAAATTATGTTTTGATGGCGTTAATTTAGAAGAGTTAGCAAGAAAATATCCAACGCCGTTTTACGTGTTTTCTGAAAAAGAAATTGATCGTAATGTTCAAGAAATTAAACAAGCATTCAAAGCGCATCCAAAAACAAAAATTTTCTATGCTTCTAAAACTTGTTCGGTTATGGGCGTACTCAAAGCCATTAAAGATGCGGGTATTTACGCTGAAGCAAACTCAATGTTTGAAGTACGTAAATGTTTAGAGATTGGTTTTCCGGGTAGCCAAATCGTGTTTAATGGTGTGGTAAAAAAACCAGTTGATCTTGAATATGCCATTAAAAATGATCTGTATATTATTAACGTCGATAGTTTATATGAACTTGATATTATCGATGAAATATCAAAAAAATTGAAAAAAGTGGCGAATGTGTGTGTACGTGTTGAACCGAATGTACCATCAGCAACACACGCTGAATTAGTTACTGCTTATCATGCTAAGTCAGGTATCGATTTAGAACAAGCAGAAGAGACTTGTCGCCGTATTCTTGAAATGCCTTATGTCCATTTACGTGGTCTACATATGCACGTTGGGGATCAAGTACCGGAAGCTGAACCTTTTGCGAAAGCAACCAAAGTACTTGTTGATGAATCTCGCCGTTTAGAAGAGGTGTTAGGAATTAAGTTTGATTTAATTAATGTAGGAGGTGGTATTCCTGTTCCTTATAAATACGATGACGAAAACGGTAACCCATTACAAGACAATATGTATGCCGGTATTACAGCCCAAGATTTTGCTGATGCAGTCATTCGTGAAGTACATAAATGGCGTACCGATGTCGAAATCTGTATTGAACCTGGTCGAAAAGTTACCGGTTCAGCTGGGGTGCTATTAACAGAAGTTGCCTGTGAAAAACGTAAAACGAATTACGATTTAGACGGTAACATCGAAGAACATGTTGAATGGAAATTTGTTGATGCAGGTTATAGCGTGTTATCTGATAGTCAACATTTCGATTGGTTCTTCTATGTTTATAATGCATCTCGAATTAATGAATCACATGATGAATATATTAAATTAGCCGGTCCTTTGTGTGATGGTGGTGACTATTATCATGTTGGTGTTAAAGGTGAAGAGTTCTTATTACCTAAAGATACCGACATTGGCGATATTATTGCTTTCCTTGATGCTGGAGCTTACACCATTGAAAGTCAGACAGTCTATAACAATCGCCCTCGTACGTCGGTTGTGATGATAGACAAAAAAGGCAAAGATCGCTTGATTCGCCGTGAGGACACTTACGAAGATATGGTTGGATACGACATCTATTAATCATGATTTATCTGGGGCACACGTTGCCCTAGATACTACAATGTGAGGTTATTATGAGTGATTCTAAAGATTCAAGTTTGCTCGGTATCAAAGACATTGTATTTATGAATGTCATTGCGATACTGAGTTTACGACAAATTCCTAACGTTGCTCCTTATGGCGCATCAGCAATGGTGCTTTGGCTCATTGCGGCATTTTGTTTGTTTTTTCCATTAGCCATGGTGTGTGGTGAACTTTCAACAGGTTGGCCAAAAGATGGCGGGATATTTGTTTGGGTTAAAGAGGCATTTGGTAAGCGTATCGCTTGGATTGTAGTGGTTTGTTTTTTATTTTCCTGTGTACTCTTCTTCCCATTGATGTTGCAATTTGGTTTTACTGCTATTGGTTATATGTTTAGTCCCGAATTAGCCCAAAATGAAGTATTTATTGGGGTGGGATCCATGGTGGTCTTCTGGATTTTAACACTGATGAATATTCGGGGATTAAAATGGACTAAGATTATTAATAGCGTGAGTGCTTGGCTTGGTGTATTTATTCCCGCAGCGATTATTGTCTTACTCGCGATTGTTTGGTTATTGACTGGTCATCCAATGGCAACCGATTATACGCATTTAAGTGATTGGATTCCTGATTTAGGCAGTTGGGATACGATTGTGTTTTTATCCAGTATGATGTTTGCGTTTGCTGGGCTTGAAGTGGCACCAATGATTGCCGGGCGTACACGTGATCCACAACGTGATTTTCCAAAAGCGATGGCTGTGTCAGCAATTGTTATTGTTGGTATTTATATGATTGGCTCTTGGGCTATCAATACATTATTACCAGCCGAAGATACCGATATTGTTGCTGGCGTTATGCAAGCGATGCAATCTGCTGCCAATGTATTACATATGCCTTGGTTGTTACCTGTTATGGCAATATGTTTATTCTTTGGTGCCTTAGGACAAATTAACTCATGGTTAGTTGGGCCGATCTATATGCTACAAGAAGCCTCTAAAGAGGATAATTTGTTGGGTGAACGTGTAGGTCGTTTACATCCGGTTTATCAAACACCGACATTTGCACTGGTTGTTCAAGCAATCATCGTTACTGTACTTTGCTTCTCAACATTTGTATCACCAAGTATTGCTGCAGCTTATTGGATGTTGACGGCGTTGACAACAATTTGCTATTTCATTCCTTACTTAGTGATGTTTATCGCTTACTATCGACTACGAGTGACTCAACCTGATGTACCACGTAGCTTTAAAATTCCGGGTAAAGTGTTACCAGTGGTATTACCCGCTTTAGGGTTCTTATCTACACTATTTGCTGTGATTTTAGTCTTTATACCACCAGCTCAAATCGATATGGGTGGATACGTTGAGTATATTGCTAAGATAGTTGGTGGCGCTGTACTTGCGATTGTATTAGCAGAATGGATATATCATCGTGCTCAAAAACGCAATCGTTTGCTCGAACAGTAAGGTATAGAGGAGTAAAGCATGTACAAACCCATATTGGAAATTGATTTACGCAAATTAAAAGAAAATGCTCGTGTTGAGAAAGACATTTTAGCTAAACACGGCATTGAAGTCATGGCTGTCAATAAAGTATTTGATGGCTGTGTCGAAACAGCGAAAGCTGTATTAGAGGGTGGTATTGATGTTATTGCTGAATCAAGAACTTACAATTTAAAAAAACTCAAAGAGGCTTTAAATTGTAAAACGTGTTTATTACGTAGTCCTTGTTTAAGTGAAATCAGCGACGTTGTGAAATATGCGGATATTAGCTTAAATAGTGAAAAGCAAGTCATAACGGCTTTATCTGATGAAGCCGTTAAACAGCGAAAGATTCACCAAGTGTTGCTCATGGTGGATATGGGGGATTTACGAGAAGGTATCTGGTTTGAGCATCTTGATGAGATTATTGATACCGTCAATCTCATTCTTTCGTTACCGGGTGTTGAGCTTTATGGGCTTGGCACCAACTTTAACTGCTATGGAACCGTTTTGCCTACGGTTAAAAATGGTGTTGATTTTTTACACATAGCACGCAAAGTAGAGGAAACTTGTGGTATTAAAATCAAATACTTATCTGCCGGTAATTGTACCAGTTACCATTTGTTAGATAAAGGTGTTTGGCCTAAAGGATTGAATCACATCAGAATAGGTGGTTTACATGAGTTTGGTATTGAATATGTCGATATGAAATATCTGGATGAATTTCATCATTCCAATAAACCTGTCGATAAAGCATGTAGCGATATCTATAAGCTATACGCACAAATTATTGAACTCAATAGTAAGCCAACCGTGCCTGTAGGGGAGCTTGGAGTCGATGCCTTTTTAAATAGTAAAACCTTTGTCGATCATGGTACTCGTAAACGTGCACTACTTGCTTTTGGTCGTCAAGATGTGCCGGCTGAAAACTGTGTACCTATCGATGATAGTATTACGGTTTTGGGGCAAACCAGTGATCATACCATCGTTGATATTGAAGATGTGTTAGAAACATTGAAAGTAGGTGATATGATTGGTTTTGAACTCGATTACACAGCCTTACTTATGGCATGTCAAACGAATGGTGTAGAAAAACGGTTTATTTATTAATTCGTGTTAGCTGCTGGTTTCCAGCAGCTTTTTTACCTTACTAGGCGGTTTACATGGCAACATCTGAATATCAAGGAAGTTCCTATCCGAGTACCACTAGTTTAAAAAAGAATTTAAAAAATCGGCATCTGTTGATGATCTCTTTGGGTGGTTCGATTGGTACCGGATTATTTATTGGTATTGCAGCACCACTTAGCACGGTTGGTCCGCTAGGGACGATTATTGCTTATTTGATGGCTGGTTGTATTATGCTCTCCACCATGCTCTGTTTAGGTGAGCTTTCATGCGCATTTCCTCATGCCGGTTCTTTCCAGCACTATGCGTTAATGTTTATACCTAATCCCATTTGGAGCTATACTATAGGTTGGTTATATTGGTTAAGTTGGGTGCTGTCGATGGCGGCTGATTTAACGGCGGCATCAATTATTGCTCACCAATTTATCACTTCTATTCCTATTTATCTGTTTAGTCTAATTATTTTAATTGTTTTAACCTTTGTACATCTCACATCGGTACGAGCTTACGGCGAAAGTGAATACTGGTTTTCAACAATAAAAGTTCTGGCAATTATTGCTTTTATCGGGACAGGTATTTACTTGCTATATCATCAATATGCTGAAACTCATGTGCTACCAACATTGAAAACAGAAAACGGATGGTTTCCTAACGGTTTTTCAGCGATTTTTGTCTGTATGACGATTGTCACTTACTCTTTTCAAGGCGTTGAATTGATAGGAAGTGCAGCAGGGGAAGCCCAATCACCGCAAACCGTTTTACCTAAAATAATTACAGGTGTCGCTTTTAGAATCATCCTATTTTATGTTTTAGCAATTGCAGTTTTGGCACTCGTTTATCCCTATGGTAATGCACAAGAAGAGATAAGCCCTTTTGTTTGGGTATTTACGCAAGCAGGCATTAATTTTGCATCTTATGTCATGTTATTTGTGATTTTTTGCGCCGCTATATCGGCAGCTAATTCTGCAATTTATGCTAGTTCTAGAATGTTATGGTCAATGTCTCAGGATAATTTAGCACCAAAATATTTTGCAGAGGTAAATAGGCGGGGTGTGCCAACCAAAGGAATATTGTTTATATCCATTATTGCGCTGGTATCATTATTTTCAAAGTACATTGCTGCGGAAAAACTTTATCTTTATTTGGTTGCAGCGACAGGGCAGGTTGGATGTTTTGCTTGGATTATTATCGCTTGGTGTCAATTTCAGTTTCGTCAAGGGGTCAATAAGGGGAAATATCCGCAAGAGACCATTAAATTTAAATCGCCATTTTATCCATGGCTTGCGATCATTTCGATGGTGATTAATACGATTATCATTATTGGAGTTTGGTTTGGTGAATCTGGCTATTTTATTTTTATATCGGAATTGGTATTAATTATGATTATTATCAGTTCGTATTTTTTCTTCAAGAAAAGAAAATTAATTATGCCCCATGCAAATGACTAAACTATTTGGTTAAATAAGGTTGGTGTAATCACTCACTACCGTAAACGTAGTAGTGATTACCGAGAAGATAACATCTGACCTTTGTCATTATCTAATATATTCAATGATCTGACTAATTAAGATTTAAAATTCCGGCGACGCCAGTAAATACGACTTGGGCAGCAATTGCTGAAATTAATAATCCGGTTAATTTTGATAAAATTGCAATTCCGGTATTTTTTAAAACTTTAGCGATGGTTTTAGAGCATAATAACATGGCATAAATACCACTTGATGCAATGAATAGTGATAACGCACCAATTAAATTTTGAATTAAACCATCTGAACTTGTCCCTAATACGATAATTGTACCAATTGATGCGGGGCCCATACAAAGCGGGATAGCCAAAGGGACAACACTAATATCATCATCGCTATTAATTTTATTTTTGTCAGGCGAATCGTTCATTAATGCCACTGCCGTTACAAAGAGTAATGCCCCCGATCCAATTCGAAATGCATCGAGAGTAAAGCCAAAAATACTAAACATCGCATTACCGAAAAAGAATAGCACAATGCCAATAATAAAAACGGCACAAGACGTTTTACGTGCGGTTTTTCGGCGTGCTTGTTCATCATACTGTTTTGTACCACTCAAAAATGCACTTAATACAGCAGGTGGTGTCATTAATGCAAATAATTTTATTGTTGTGGCAAGAATCTCAACAAGATAGTTAGCCATAGTATTACCTTTTATTCGACCAAGATATTGCTTGAATTGTGTCAACGATAGCTGGTGGGAAAAAATATTGGTTACACATAAAAACGGTCACCTTAATGGTGACCATATTTAATTTAATCTATTTTAATCGTTTTTTATTGTTAATCAATAAAAACTAGTTTAGGCGCTCTTTAATACGAGCCGCTTTACCACGAAGTTCGCGTAAGTAGTAAAGTTTAGCTTGACGTACTTGACCACGACGTTTCACAGTAATTGAATCAACAATCGGTGAGTGAGTTTGGAATACTCTTTCAACACCTTCGCCATTCGAAATTTTACGTACTGTAAATGCAGAATGTAAACCACGATTGCGAATTGCAATAACCACACCTTCATATGCTTGAAGACGTTTTTTGTTACCTTCAACAACCCACACTTTTACTTCAACCGTATCACCCGGACGAAAAGACGGGATGTCTTTTTTCATTTGTTCTTGTTCTAATTGCTGAATAATTGCATTTTTCATAATATTATCTCTTACTAGTTATACTGAAATCTTAATGGCTATGTTTATCCTGATATTCACGTTGAAACTCAGCGAGTAAACATTGCTCTTCATCAGTCAGAGCTAGATTTTCAAGAAGATCTTCTCTTCTTAACCAAGTTCGTCCAAGGGATTGTTTTAATCGCCAACGACGAATCGCTTCATGGTGACCAGACATTAACACGTCAGGCACCGCCATTCCATCTAACACCTCAGGTCTGGTATAGTGAGGACAATCAAGTAAACCGTTAGCAAAAGAGTCTTCTTCTGCTGATGATTCATGATTTAACACGCCGGGAATAAATCTTGCCAGTGCATCAATCATCGTCATTGCCGGTAATTCACCACCACTCAATACGTAATCTCCAATTGACCATTCTTCGTCAATCTCGGTTTGGATCACGCGTTCATCAATACCTTCGTAACGTCCACAAATCAAAATTAATTTTTGATTTTGTGACAATTCGCAAACGCCTTGTTGGTTCAATTTGCGCCCTTGTGGGGAAAGATAGATTACTTTTGTATTGTCACCTGCCACAGCTTTCGCTGCATGAATTGCATCCCTAAGGGGTTGTACCATCATTAACATACCCGGCCCACCGCCATAAGGTCTGTCATCGACAGTCTTATGCTTATCATGCGCAAAGTCGCGCGGATTCCAATAATTTACTGTTAACAGCCCATTTTTTACAGCTCGACCAGTTACGCCATAACAGGTAATGGCTTGAAACATTTCGGGAAAAAGGCTAATTACGCCAATCCACATAGTGTTACCTTACCAATTAAAAAGCAGGATCCCAATCGATCACAATCATTTTTGTTGTTAGATCAACTTGTTTAATAAATTGTTCTTCAACAAAAGGGATTAAACGTTCTGTTGCTCCAAATGCATCTTTTAGATTTGCTTTTACCACCAATACATCATTAGAGCCGGTCTCCATTAAATCAGTGACCTGACCTAAATCGTAACCGTTGACTGTTTTTACTCGGCACCCAATCAGATCTTTCCAATAAAAATCACCATGATTCAGTTCAGGCAAATTTTCAGCATCGACAAACACTTCAATGTTGGTTAATGCATTGGCTTGATCACGATCGTCAACACCTTTGAGTTTCACAATCATATCTTGATTATGGGGTTTAAAGCTTTCTACGATTACTTCTTGCCATTTTCCAGCTCGCTGGATATACCAAGGTGTGTAATCAAAAATACTATCTGGAAATTCTGTAAACGAAAAAATTCTGAGCCATCCACGAATGCCGTAGCTTGAACCAAGTTTACCAACAACAATGAAATTCTCAGTATTCATTTTACAGTGACTATCTATTACTTAATTAAGCAGCTTTTTGTGCTTGTTTGATCAATGAATTAACACGATCAGAAACAGTTGCACCTAAACCAACCCAATGATTTACGCGATCAAGATCTAAACGTAATTCTTCTGCTTTACCTTGTGCAATTGGATTAAAGAAACCAATGCGTTCGATAAAACGACCATCACGTGGGTTACGGCTATCAGTGACAACTACTTGATAAAAAGGGCGCTTTTTAGAGCCACCACGAGCTAAACGAATAGTTACCATAACATCCTCTTAAATTAAAAAATAATCTTTTTCCTGCCCAACATGGACAGAATCAAAGCCCCAGAATTATACTCCTTCTGGCAAAAAGTGCAATGACTGATTATGATTGATAGAGACAAGATAGTATATAATAGATTCAATTAAAAAATGAATAGACAAAATAGCATTCATTATCCGTTGTCACCCTCACCATGAATAACGCTAGAATAATTTATAATATTTTGGATATTAGCATCGATTATTTTTGACTTGGTTTGCGAGTAAATGCTCGCTTTAAAACACCAAAAAAACCTAATGATTTTACCATTTTGTCACCACCAATATAAACTCGGATTGCTCTTAATACGTCTTTAGGATTTTTTGAGGCAAAGGTAAAGGAGCCATTTTGTTTTGTGTGGATAGTATAACGTGGTATCCATTTTCCCCCAAATAAGACGGATGCAGAAACATATTCGACTTCTTGCCATGGGATTTGAATGTATTTACGTGCATCTCGCTGATGATAAAATTCCAACGCTTTATTTCCAATCATAATTTGTCCATACTCGGTAAAAGCTGTAAATGCGGTAGCTTTAACGGTTAGGTCTATTTTAGAGTTTAATGATTGAACCATTTATATGACTTCCATATTAATACTAAAGTTAATTTATTGTTTTTTTATGACTCGAACAGCCAAAACCTTTGGACTCAATTATTCAAATATTTGTTGATAAAAGATAAAAAAGCATAATTTAAACAGTAAATTATGCTTTCTATCGATTACTTAAAGTTTGAACTTATAGAAGACCAATCACGTGTCCTGCAATCCCGACAACAAAGAGTCCGAGGATTATTAAGATAGGTGATACTTTTTTACGTAATAACCACATGCATAAAAAGGTTAAAAGTAACGGAACCAGTCCTGGTATCAGTTGGTCTAAGTTATTTTGTAGGGTGGTGACCTTTTCTTGAGTAAGGGATAACCCCGCTTGCATTTGTTGTAATGCGGTTTGAATGCCTTCTGAACCAGCTGGTAAGTGATTCCAATCAATAAAAGCACCGTCGCCTAATTTAACTTTTGAAACAACAGGTTGAAAATTAATTGATACCCACCTTTGCACCAAGGCCGCCAGAATAAACATCCCTAAAATGGAAGCACCTTTGGTAATTTTTTGCAATAAGCCACCCGATAAATTATCGGTGATTTTAGCACCTGTACGGTAACCAAACTCTTGGGTGTACCACATAAAACTCCAACGGATAATATTCCAAAGTAAAAAGAATAAAATTGGTCCCATAACATTGCCACTAAGTGCAAGTGATGCGCCAAGCGCACCAAGCATTGGTCTTACCGTAAACCAGAACACGGGATCACCAACTCCGGCTAAAGGTCCCATCATTCCAACTTTTACACCTTGGATGGCAACATCATCAACAGCAGCACCATTAGCACGTTCTTCTTCGAGAGCAAGCGTTACACCAAGAACCGGTGAAGCTAAATAAGGGTGAGTGTTAAAGAATTCTAAATGGCGTTTAAGTGCTGCTGAACGATCTTCTTTGGTGGTATAAAGTTTTTTTATTGCAGGGATCATTGAATAGACCCAACCACCATTTTGCATACGTTCATAATTCCAAGAACCTTGGAGAAAGGTTGAGCGCCAAGCAACCGCTAAACGATCTTTTTTGCTTAATTGAATTTTATCAGTCATTTTTTTACTCCAAGTACTTAGTAATCATTTAAAATATCGTCAAGTGGATCACCTTTGCTTCCACCATTTGATGAATTGCCACGTTCTGAAAGGCTAAGATAAATCATTGCTAATGCAATACCTAATGCACCTAACGCAATAAGGGTTAATTGTGAGATAGCTGCAACCACAAAACCAATGATGAAGAATGGCCAAACTTCACGATTTGCCATCATATTAATTACCATGGCATAACCCACAGCAACGACCATACCACCACCAATTGCCATACCTGTTGTTAACCATTCAGGCATAGATTCTAATGCGCCTTTTACTGTTTCGGCTGGAATAAATAATAGCGCAGCTGCCGGAATGGCAATTCTTAAACCTTGTAAGCAGATACCTAATATTTGTAATAGTTCAATTTTACGGATATTACCTTCTTCTGCCGCTGCATCCATCATATGTACTAATGGTACAGCAATCGTTCGGACAATCATTGTTAAAAATAATCCTGCAACTGCTAAAGGAATGGCAATAGCAATAGCTGTTGATACGCCTGCAGCACCTTGTCCACCTAAAACCAAAATAATGGACGAAGCAACAGAGGCTAAAGCCGCATCGGGTGCAACAGCTGCACCGATGTTAGCCCAACCTAGGGCTATCATTTGTAATGATCCACCCAGAACAACACCCGCTTCAAGATTACCGGTCACCAAACCAATTAATGAACAGGCAACTAATGGTTGATGAAATTGAAACTGATCTAAAATACCTTCCATTCCTGCCAGAAAGGCAATAACTATCACTAAAATGATAGCAACAATTGATAATGTCATAATATAACCTCTTGTATAAGTCCTAATTCTTTTGTGCTGCTAATTCTTCTTTCGCTTTTTTCAACAATTCATCCATATTACTATTAGAATCATTAGGTACTTTGCGAACATCAAATTTCACGTGTTTTTCTTTTAATTTTTCAAATGTTTCTACATCATCCGCATTCATTGACAGCACTTTATTTACCATTACTTTACCGACAGAGTGCGCCATTGAGCCAATATTAAGGGTATCAATGTCGACCCCGCCTTCAATAGTTCGTAATACATCTTGTGGGTTTTCGAATAGTAATAATGCCTTAGTATTGCCAAATCGTGGATCGCGCGAAACTTCGATGATTTTTTTAATCGGCACGACATTTGCTTTTACCCCCGGAGGAGCGGCTTCTTCGATCAGTTTTTTTCTTAATTCATCTTTCGATACTGAATCCGATACCACGATGATACGATTAGGATTGGTTGATTTTGTCCAAGCGGTGGCGACTTGACCATGTAATAAACGAGAGTCAACCCGAGCCAAGACAATTTTCATTTTACCATCACCTAGAACGGTGCCTTCAGGTATGGTATTCGTTTGTTGAGTAGCAGTGGTGCTTGCAGCCGGTGCTTCAACTGTTGCTTTAATTCCTTCTTTCGCTGATTCTAAGATTGCAACGGCAATTTCTTTAGCAGTTTCCATTGAAAAACGAGATGAATAAGCTTCAATAAGCATCGGTAGATTTAAACCTGCAACAATTGCCCAATTAGGGTGTTCACCACATAGATTATTTGCTTGATTAAATGGCGTGCCACCCCATAAATCAACTAAAAAAAGTACTTCATTTTGATCGTCGAAAGTTGCTATTGCGGCTAACATTCGTTCTTTTAAACTTTCAGGGCTATCACTCGGATGCAAGGTTACGGCTTGCACGTTTTCTTGCTCTCCAAAAATCATTGACCCAGATTGTAGAATCCCTTCTGCAAACTCACCATGAGTTGCTAGAATAATTCCTACCATACAACTACCTCCCAATTTTTATATTATATTCATAATATAAATGTCATAAATTTTTATCAAAAATTGATATTAAAAATTAACTATAAATAATATAGTCTGTAACTTTAAACAGGGCTGAAATTCGTGATATTAACGAACCAATATAAGTTTTATTTCGAATAGAATTATTGAAATAAATCCCCATTTTGTAAATAGCTTTTTGTATAAATAATCTGTTGTCCTTCATAAAATACAAAATGTTTAATCATAAAAAAGTTAAAGTCTTTTATTTGATAATTGAGTTGTGTCATTGGGTGTTAAAGTTTACTCATTGACAAATTTCAACTTCTTGACAGAACAATAAGATCGATAATCTTATTCATTAAGATTAGTTATTTTAACCATAATGACTTATTATGATATCTAAGATCAAGTTCATGACTAAACCACCGCCCATTTAATACCTCAGATATTAGCGTTTTTTTTATTTCTGGTGGGATAGATTGGTCTTTATCCATTTCATCAAGCACATCACGGTAAGAAAAATGTTGTCTTCCCATATAAACTATAGCTTTTTCTTTGTCGGCATTGATATAGAGTAGTCCCTTATCCGCATTATTATTTGTTGTTGACCAATTATTCCAATAAACTAAATCGTCACCATTAGGATCGCCGTTATAAATAAAATTATGTATATATTTTTTATAAATCTTACTGAGTTGTTTAGCGCCTTGAGTTTTATAGGCATTTGCTATTAACCCGTTATAATTTTCTGAATACGGATCCATCAGTGGTAAAAAAACACCATGAAAAGCACCATATAATCCCATTGGTAAGCCTACAACATTTTGATCTTCGCCATATTGTATTTCCATACCATAAATTTTTGCTTTATAAAAAGGTGCCATTTTTTGGGCTGAGTCTGAAACGTTAAATAAATCATATAATTTTCCGCCATATTTATTGGCGAATTGAAATGCTGTTAGTGTTTGTCCACTTGGTATACCATGATTGAAGGATGAGCTAAAATAAGCTGAAGATTTTGCGAATAATGAAAATTCACCCGTACCGGTCAGCATGATCAATGGCACAGAATGATATTGATGCGTATTAAAACCTTCTTTGGGGATCACATAGCCGTCGTTATATAAATGCGGAAAGACACTCATTCTGATTCCGGCATTATTCATCAGTGAAACCAATCTTTCAGAAGATAGGCTATACAAATATGCTTTGACATCGGGATGCTTGGTTAACAGCCAATGATAAGCTTGTTCTTCAGTCGGCTTTATTTTATCTTCAACAGCAAGTGGGGCTATAGCTTTGGCAAAGACTTTAATGCTATCCTCTTTATTTGCAATGGTCATACCACCACTAAAAGAGATCGCTTTTTGAAATTTATCTTTAAAAATAGGTGAGATTAACATCGCCATCACATCTCGCCCACCCGCTGAAAAACCAGAGACAGTGATATTGTTAGGATTTCCGCCAAAATAGGTAATATTGTCTTTAATCCAATCCAATGATTTTGCCATATCCAATAACGCATAGTTTCCAGAATCTTCGAGTTTATCACCCGTTTGCAAGGCAGGAAGCGGATTAAATCCTAGTGGTCCCAAACGATAATTAATTGAGATAAAAATTGCATCCAGATCGGTTACCATGCCGTTGCCTGTCATCTCTTCTGCTTTTCCGATTTGGTTGTTTCCACCGTGAATATAAACGAGAACTGGTAAATTTTTTTTATTATTATTCGGTCGATAGATATTGAGATTTAAACTATTATCTGAACCAATGATGTTATTTTCATTGAGCTGAAATGCGATAGGACTTGCTTGAGTTGCATCAAATATACCTTCCCATGGTTCAGGGTCAATCGGTTTTTTCCATCTTAACTCCCCTGAGGGTGCTTTCGCATAAGGTATGCCTGTCCACACGAGAACGTTGTTGATGTTGTCGAGTTGACCTTTAACTAATCCAAATTGGGTTTTTATCAAAGTTGGATCCGAGATAGTGGATATCGTTGATAAATTGGAATTTGTTAAAAGCTGATGATTTTGACTATAGACAACCATTGGCGTTGATAGGATGAAAATACCAAGTATAGCGATATGAAATAGTGTTTTCCTCATACAATGTCCTTGTGTGTCTTTCAAAAATTGAATAAAAAATTAATATCAGAAATTAGCGAGAAGTGTATACATCCATGAAAGAAGTGATGAATTTACGCTTAATCTAACTAAATCATATTATTATAATTATCTCATTATACTGTTATGCCAGTAATATTCTGTTTAAATAAATGGTACAGTTTTTATATTTCTCTATTATGTAATAGATTGTCAATAATCCTAATTTGAAAATTAGACATAGATCATAAAAACAGACCATTTATGTTTATTTTTTCTATAATTATCTTATCAACTCGCCGATAGTGCTTTTCTGATAAAACCATTATTTTCTGATAATAATTTTTTTGCTTGATCAACATCAAAGTGACCGAGAATCATTAAAATAGCTGTTTTACAGTGTCTATCACTCTGTTTAAGTGCTAACACCGCCGTTTGGCGGTCACATTCAGTTGCTTGCATGACAATGGATATTTGTCGCTCAATTAATTTAGCATTAGTGGCTTCGACATCGACCATTAAATTACCGTAAACTTTACCAATTTTGATCATGCTAGCGGTGGTTAACATATTAAGGACAAGTTTTTGTGCTGTTCCGGCTTTCATTCTTGATGACCCCGTTATCACTTCAGCTCCTACAATTGGTGTGATGGCGACGTCTGCCAGATCAATCATAGGGGCATTGGGGTTACAGCATAAACTTATCACTGTTGCGCCAATTGATTTAGCAAATTGCATACCACCTATAACGTAGGGAGTGCGACCACTTGCGGCAATACCAACTAAAATATCATTGGCTGAAAAGTGAATATTTTTCAAATCAGTTATTGCTAATTCAGGATTATCTTCGGCATTTTCAACGGCTTTAAAAATTGCCGTTTGACCACCAGCAATCAATCCGATGACTTGTTGAGGAGGGGTGCCATAGGTGGGTGGGCATTCACTTGCATCTAAAATACCAAGCCGACCTGAAGTGCCGGCACCGAGATAAATTAAACGACCGTGATTTAAAAAAGTTTGACTAATCACATCCACTGCTTTAGCGATATTTGCTAACTCTTTTTCAACAGCAACGGCAACATGCTTATCTTCATTATTGATGATTTTGAGTATATCGATCGTCGAACAGCTATCAATTTTTTCGCTGTATGGATTACGACTTTCAGTTAACATTTTTGATAGATTTATTGGTTGCATACTTTTTTAATCCTAGCCACAGTAAAAAGATGACAATTGCAAATAAAGCGCCGAAACTAACGCCAATTGTTATTATCGAGATCTTAAAAGATACAGCAACAGTATAAAGACCCAACATAACCATCATTGTAGTATATTCACTTAAATTTTGTACGGAAATGACACTGCCTGCACCCACAAGATCTTTACCCGTTTTTTGAATTAATGCATTTAAGGGTACTAAAAAGAATCCGCCTAACGCACCAATAACAATTAATAATACATAACAAGCAATAAGGTTGCTTTGTAAAGTGAATGCGATAACGGCAATGCCCATCATAATACCTGCCGGAATGCAACGTAACGTATTATTGATTGAGATCAGTAAGCTGGCTAATCCTGCTCCAATAACAATACCGATAGCAACGACTGCATTTAGATTTGTTGGTGTTGCGATATCAGTAATATTTAAAACAGCTGGTACCCAAAGGATTAATAAAAATCGTAAGGTAACTCCCGCCCCCCAGAATAGACTTGTGCCTAATAAAGTATATAAAACAAGTTTATTATTGAGAATAATGTGAACGGTTTTACTAAAATCTTTTATCATACCCTTTATATTCCATTGAATATCTTTTCTGGCAGCAGGGAGTTTAGGAATAAAAATATTAGCAATAACAGCAAAACCATACATTAATACACATGCAAGTAAGGACGCACTGACATTCATATCGGCAAGATGTCCACCAGCAAGTGAACCCAGTAAAATAGCCGCAATAGTGGATGCTTCTATCAATCCATTCGCTTTGACTAAATTATTACCTGAAGTCAGTTCGCCTAAAATGCCATATTTAGCAGGCGAATAACCCGCTGCACCAACACCTACTAAAAAATAGCCAATAAAAGGGTTGAAATTAAGACAGATACAGGCTGCGCCTAATAGCTTCATACCATTTGAAATCATCATGACTTTTCCTTTAGACATACAGTCTGCAAATTGACCAACAAAAGGAGAAAGGATGATAAAAGGAATCACAAAACCGATTTGTAGTGCTGACTCACTCCATTCTGGGTACTGAAGTTTTCTGATATAGGCAAGAATAGCAAAGAATATTGCATTATCTGCAAATGCCGAAAAGAATTGCGCCAGCATGGTTGCCACCATGCCTTTGCTTAATAGTGAATTGTGGTTCATGTGATATCCTTATGCTATTCGTCAGCCATTTTTCGAAGTGTGATAAAGTCTATTTTTCCTGTTCCAAGAAGTGGAAGTTCTTTAACAACACGAATATCACGAGGAACGGCTAAAGCAGGAATACCAAGTTCTTGTGCTGTTTGACTTAGTTGTTCACGATCTAACTTGGTTGAAGTTGTGAAAAGTACAATTGCTTCCCCTTTTGCTGCATCAGCTTTTACTGTTGCACCATGCATTGCATCGGGATCCACTTTTTTAGCGAGTGCCTCTACACTCTCTAAAGAGACCATTTCACCTGCTATTTTGGCAAATCGTTTTAGTCGTCCTTTAATGGTGATAAAACCTTCATCATCAATTGAAACGATATCACCGGTATCGTACCAACCCTGTTCAGCTTCACCGTTTTCATCTATGGCGACAGGTGGTTCAAGGGTGCCTGGATTTTCAACGCGCAAATAACCTTTCATCACGTTTGGCCCTTTAACTTGTAACTCTCCTCCCTCACTAATGCCAGGTATATGAATTAACCGTGAAGTCATCCCCGGCAATAAACGACCAACTGTGCCATTTTTAAATGCCATAGGTACATTGAGGGCAACGACCGGTGCACATTCGGTGACGCCATAACCTTCTAAAATACGAATGCCATATTTATCTTTCCATAGTTCTCGTACTGGTTCTGATAATTTTTCAGCGCCAGCTACCACATAGCGTAAACGCATAAAATCAAATGGGTGGGCATAGCGAGCATAGTTAGCTAAAAAAGTTGGTGTACCAAATAGAACGGTACAATTTTGGTCATAAATAATTTCAGGTACCATTCGATAGTGTAAAGGGTTTGGATATAAAAATGTACGACTACCTGAAAAAAGCGGTAAAAACAAACCAGCTGTGATACCAAAAGCATGAAACAACGGTAACGCAGACATAAATCGATCGGCTGGAGTAGGATCAATGACCGATCGAATTTGTTCAACATTAGCAAGTAGACTACCATGCGTATGCACAACCCCTTTAGGGTTACCCTCAGAGCCTGATGTAAAAAGAACAAGTGCTTCATCATCACTTGTCTGATTACATTCAACAAAACGTGGAATATATTGATTCACTGCCACATAGAGCTTATCTTTTAAAGTCAAACTACTACGTAAATCTTCCAGAAAATACCACTTAATGCCTTTGATCTCATCTAAGAGATAATCCAGTTTACCTTTTTGAATAAATTTACGCGATGTGACAATGGATTTAATTTCGGCGGCAGTAATTGCACAGGTTAATCCCTTTGTACCAGCAGTATAATTAAGCATGGCAGGTACTCGGTTTTTCACTAATAAACCGAAAATAGTCGCAACGGTGATTGTGGCATTGGGGAGTAAAACACCCACTCGTTCTTTTTTCTCGGTAATTTTTTCGATAATGCAACTTACACCAATAATTTGCTTAAGTAAATTACGATAAGATAATTCGGACGTTGTCGGGTCTTGTACTGTTCTTGATTTTGTCCCGTAGCGAACTTGTGCTTCAAGTAATGCTTCAAATAATGTTAATTTAGGACGGCTTGCCAAACGAGCATTCATCATGATTTGATGCAATTTTTCACCCGCTATATAGCGTTTGTCTTTTGCTTTAGGCACATTTGGCATTGGAATTGTGGTCGGTTCAAGTACATGAATCGTTATTTTAGGAAATAAGCGACGTTTAAACAGTCCTTTTAGGCGGCTAGTTAATGTGAACTCTGCTCCTTCAATCCAGATTGGTACAATTGTTGCTTTCGATCGAGCCGCTACAAAAGCCGCTCCATCATAAATTTTCATTAATGACCCTGTTACGGTGATTCTTCCTTCAGGGAATATGACTATCGGACGTCCTTTTTCAATTTCGCGTACTAAGCGTTTAATCGCCATAGGATTAATCGGATCCATCGGCACAAAATCCACGTACCGTTTTGCTAAACGAACTAACCAGTGATCAATATAACCTGAATAAATGGCAAACACGGGTCTAACAGGTAAGAAAACACCGATTAGAAGACCATCAAGAAAGGAAACATGGTTAGGAGTGATAAGCAATCTTTCTTGCTTTAAGTTTTTTAGGTTACCATAAATTTTGACATGAAAAAGAAACTTTAAAATAACCCTTAATATATTGAATAACATCTTAATTCTCAATTTCCGTGCAAAATTGCACCTTGTCATAATAGTGAAAATAGAGCAAATACACAAGATATGTTGTTTATTTTGAATTTATTATGAATAATCTGAACATGATTAATGATTTTCTTTGTTTAGTTATCTAAAAGTTAGACAATGCCTATAAAAAACGTAAAATAAATCATAAAAAAAGGTCTGGAGTGAAAATGTTAATTTTATCCGCAAATGATATTCAACATGTTTATAGTATGAAAGATGCCATTGAGGCAGATAAACAAGCTTTAAAAATCTATACCCAAGGAGATAGTGAAGTGCCTTTACGTATCAATTTTGATATGCAGAAAGGGCAAAGTTTATTTATGCCTGCGCATATAAAAGGTAAGGATATCGCTGGCATTAAAATTGTGTCTGTATTTCCGGATAATCCTAAATTGGGTAAACCCTCCGTACCAGCGCAAGTGATGATGTTAGATCCTTTAACTGGGGAAGTTTGTGCCATTTTAGATGGTACTTTTGTAACTCAACTTCGTACAGGGGCGGTACAAGGTGCGGCAACCGATCTTTTAGCAAGAAAAAATGCTCGACGAGCAGTGTTAATTGGAACAGGAGGTCAGGCAGTATCACAATTAGAAGCCATGTTAACCGTTCGGGATCTGACTGATATAGCTATTTACGATATCGATGAACAAAAAGCGAAACAATTTACGGAAGCGATGAAAAAACACTTTTCACATTTTTCAGCCAATCTTTATTTTTCGCAAAATTTTGATGAAGACATTGGTCAAGCAGATATTATCACCTCAGTGACAACATCTAAAGTGGTCACATTTAATGGTGATATCGTTAAGCCTGGTACTCATATTAATGGTGTGGGTGCATATACCCCTGAAATGCATGAAATACCAAGTAATATTGTTGAAAAAGCGGACATTCGTGTACTTGATACTAAAGAGGGCGTTTTTGCCGAAGCAGGGGATATTATTGATCCAATTAACCAAAAACGTGTATCAAAAAATGATTTTTTTGAGTTGGGTGAATTAGTTACTGATTCGCAAAAATGTCGCCAAAACGATGAGCAAATCACATTATTTAAAACGGTGGGAACAGCCGTTCTCGATGTTTATGTTGGATATGATATTTATCTAAAAGCAAAAGAAAAGGGTATTGGAACAAATATATAAGCTAAAGATTAGAAAGAATAGCTCATTTTAATTACAACGTTATTTAATAGCGTTAATACAAAGTGATGATATAACGGTATTAAAAATTAACTTTTTAGTTCTTCTTTCTGTGATCGTCCGAGTAAGGTCATTGCCGCTTGTTTAGGATCTTTATGCTCGTATAGTACTTTATAAATTTGTTCAGTGATTGGCATATCCACATGATATTGTTTTGCAAGTGTCCAAACTTCTTTAGTATTTTTAAATCCTTCGACAACTTGTGCGATAATATCTTGTGCTTCTTGAATAGATTTATTTTGTCCCAGCAAAATACCGAAACGTCGATTTCGTGATTGATTATCCGTACAGGTTAATACAAGATCACCAAGTCCAGCCATGCCCATAAACGTTGCAGGATCTGCACCAAGCGCTTCGCCCAATCGCATCATTTCAGCCAGTCCACGTGTAATTAACGCTGTCCTTGCATTCGCACCAAAACCCAGCCCATCAGACAATCCTGCTCCTATCGCAATCACATTTTTAATGGCGCCACCAAGTTGCACCCCAATAAAATCTTTACTGCTATAGACCCGAAAACTTTTACTACAATGAAATAAATTTTGTAACTCAGTTAAAAAATCATCATCCGTTGAAGCAACTGTTACCGCCGTTGGCAAACCTGAGGCAACTTCTTTAGCAAAAGTAGGGCCTGAAATGACAGCTAGGGGGATTTGATTGCCTAAAATTTCTCTGGCGACATCTTGCAATAAACGTCCGGTATTGACCTCAAGTCCTTTGGTTGCCCAAACAATTTTACTATCTTTGCGTAAATAGGGTTTTATTTGCTTTAAAATAGTACCAAAAGCATGGCTAGGTACCACTATGAGTAAGATTGGTGACGCTGAAACAGCTGTTTGCAGATCACTTTCAATGTGCAGTAATTCAGGAAAAGGAATATCAGGCAAAAATTGTTTATTTTGCCTGTCATGCTGTAAAGCCATCATTTTGTGTGAATTATGTCCCCACAATAATGTTTGATGACCATTACGTGCAAGTAAAATAGCTAAAGAGGTTCCGTAAGAACCTGCACCGATTACTGTGACAACAGCATGTTTTTCCATAATTAACCGTTAGATTTATCGTTCTAGATTAAATCACAATGATTATTGTAATGTTTCTGTTGATTCTTCTTCAACTGATTGTTGTTGCTGTTGAAGATAGTTCATAAATAACACGTCAAAGTTAACCGGTTCTAAATTAACTGGTGGGAAAGAACCTTTAATGACTAAGTTAGAAATTGTTTCTCGTGCATACGGGAATAAAATATTCGGACAGTAAGCACCTAAACAGTGTTGTAACTGTGCGTCATTGAATCCAACAAGTGAAAAAATACCTGCTTGCGTAACTTCACAAATATAGGCAACTTCGTCTTGTGATTTCATTGTTACTGTAATGCGTAATGCGACTTCATAAACATCATCATTTAAGGATTGAGATGATGTATTCAATTCAACATTCATGGCTGGTTGAAATTGTTTGGTAAAAACTTCAGGTACATTATTGGTTTCAAATGAAACATCTTTTGTATAAATACGTTGAATTGCAAATTGTGTTTCTGGTTGTTGTGTATTGTTTTGTTCTGTCATGATCTAACCTTATTTTAATATAGTTTTATTTTCTAACTAATGGTAAATTTTCGCCATTCCATCCTGCAATGCCATCTTTTAATGCAAAAACATTCAAGAAACCTTGTTTAACAAGTACTTCACCGATACCGGCTGATGATAGACCATTATCATCAACTAAAATAACAAAATTTTCTTTATGTTTTTCAATAGAATTTGCACTCGCATTTTTGATATCAATGGGGAGTATATTCAGGGAATCGGTAATATGCCCCTTTTTGAAACTATCAGCTGATCGCAAATCAATGATTTTAGCATTTTGTTTATTAATCAGATTGATTGCTTGAGCATTATTAATGATTTTAACTTTTGATAACTTACTTTTGATGGTTAAGACAATGATTGCAATAAAAAGTACAATCCAACCTAAAGAAAGTAAAATATGATTTTTAACAAAAGGTATAATTTCGAGTGTAATAAAGTCCATACTTTTATAATTACCTAGTTTTTCAATATAAGAAGAGATTATAGCGATATTATGCACTGAAATACAGTACCTATAAGAAAATCTTGTTGTTCCCCAAATTATCGAGCGTTAAATTGAGAAGATTCTTATTGAGTTTTTGATTATTACAAGGATGATTGAATGCGTGAACGACATCTTTTTAGCAAAATAAATGTGCAACGCCTTTTATTGGTGCATTCTAAGTGTTTTTATGCATTATTTTGGTGCATCAATGCTATTTGTGTTACTATTTAACCCGTAAATTCACTAGAAAAACGTGACTTAAAACTTGGCATCATATTTGCATAAAAGAAAATAACTTGGCAAGAATGCCTTACGAACTGAACAATTATTTGTCCTCAACGGAGAAGATACATGTCTATACAAAAAGTATTAACACTAATTAAAGAAAATGATGTTAAATTTGTCGATTTGCGTTTTACTGATACCAAAGGTAAAGAGCAACACGTTACGATACCCGTTAGTCAAATTGATGCTGACTTTTTTGAAGACGGTAAAATGTTTGACGGTTCTTCAATTGCTGGTTGGAAAGGGATTAATGAATCGGATATGGTATTAATGCCTGATGCTTCAAGTGCCGTTATTGATCCATTTTTTGAAGATGTAACATTAAATCTCCGTTGTGATGTACTCGAACCTGCAACATTACAAGGTTATGATCGTGATCCACGTTCAATCGCAAAACGTGCTGAAGAGTTTTTAAAATCTTCAGGCATTGCTGATACCGTTATTTTTGGACCAGAACCCGAATTCTTTTTATTTGATGATGTTCGTTTTGGTTCACCGATGTCAGGTAGTTTTGTTCATATTGATGATATTGAAGCCGCTTGGAATTCAGGCACAAAATATGAAGAAGGTAACAAAGGTCATCGCCCAGGTGTAAAAGGCGGTTACTTCCCACTTCCTCCGGTTGATTCATCGCAAGATATCCGCTCAGAGATGTGTTTAATTATGGAACAACTTGGTTTAGTGGTTGAAGCTCATCACCATGAAGTGGCAACTGCAGGACAAAATGAAATTGCTTGTCGTTTCAATACATTAACTAAAAAAGCGGATGAAGTTCAAATTTATAAATATGTTGTGCAAAATGTAGCGCATATTTATGGTAAAACAGCGACATTTATGCCGAAACCGATGTTTGGCGATAATGGTTCAGGCATGCACTGCCATCAATCTTTAGCTAAAGATGGGGTTAACTTATTTGCCGGTGATAAATATGCAGGGCTTTCTGAAATGGCATTATTCTATATCGGCGGTATTATTAAACATGCTAAAGCTATCAATGCATTTACTAACCCTGCAACAAACTCATATAAACGTTTAGTACCAGGTTATGAAGCGCCTGTTATGCTTGCGTATTCTGCTCGTAACCGTTCTGCTTCAATTCGTATTCCGGTTGTGACTAGCCCGAAAGCACGCCGTATTGAAGTTCGTTTCCCTGATCCAGCAGGTAATCCATATTTATCATTTGCTGCGCAGTTAATGGCTGGTTTAGATGGTATTATTAACAAAATTCATCCTGGCGATGCAATGGATAAAAACTTATATGATTTACCACCGGAAGAATCTAAATTAATTCCACAAGTGGCGGGTTCACTTGAAGAAGCGCTTAATGCATTAGATGCTGATCGTGACTTTTTAACGCGTGGTAATGTCTTCACTAATGATACGATTGATGCGTATATTGATTTAAAACGTCAAGATGTTGATCGTGTACGTATGACACCACATCCAGTTGAATTTGAACTTTACTATAGTTTATAAATTTATCTAAAATTTAAACAGTTAATCCACCGTGTAAAGCGGTGGATTTTAATGAGGACGGAATACCGACGATGACATTTGATAGTGAATCTGATGCTGATCTTGTTCTCAACTCGATGATTACAAGTATTTTATTACTTGATAAAAATCTCAATATTGTTTACGCCAATACCGCTGCCCAACAGCTATTAGCACAAAGTCCCAAAAAGTTATTAGATAGTTATCTTCCTGATTTATTGAGTTACCATTCTTTAGATTTCGAGTTAATGCAAAGTTCATTATCCAAAAATCAAGGTTTTACGGATACTGAAGTGAATTTGGTGGTGAATAATGAATTGCATATCTTATCGTTAACGGCACAACCCTTAAGTAATGAACAGATCTTAATTGAAATGGCGCCTTTAAATAAACATAAACGGTTAAGCCAAGAACAGTTACAACAAGCTCAACAAAGTGCTGCTCGTGAACTTGTGCGAGGGCTAGCACATGAAATTAAAAACCCATTAGGTGGGCTTCGAGGTGCCGCACAATTATTATCACGAGAATTACCAAAAAATGAGTTGCAAGATTATACGCAGATTATTATTGAACAAGCAGATAGATTAAGAAATCTAGTAGATAGGTTATTGGGACCACAGCAACGCTTGCACCAAAAAGTACAAAATATTCATCAAGCGATTGAGCGAACTTATGCGTTATTATGCATCGAAAAACCATTAAATGTGACTATTTTACGGGATTATGATCCAAGTTTGCCAGAATTTATCCATGATTCAGAGCAGATCGAACAAGTTATTTTAAATATTGTGCGAAATGCTTTACAGGCTATTGGTACGAAAACAGGTACGATAACAATCAGAACGAGAACTTCCTTTCAAATTACATTGCATGGACAACGTTATCGACTATGTGCACGTATTGATATTGAAGATAATGGACCGGGGGTACCTGTTCATATTCAAGATACACTTTTTTATCCTATGGTAAGCGGTTATGAAGGTGGGACAGGAATCGGTCTTTCTATTGCACATAATATTGTTGATCAACATCATGGTAAAATTGAATTTAATAGTTGGCCTGGACACACTGAATTTTCTGTCTATTTGCCAATCAAACAATGAGGTAATTTAAAATGAATGTTTGGGTTGTTGATGATGATAGTTCAATTCGTTGGGTATTAGAAAAAGCACTTACCAATGCGCATTTTAATTGTATTAGTTTTGCAAACGGTCAAGATGTGATCGAAGCTTTGACTAATCAACTACCCAAACCAGCTGTACTAATTTCTGATATTAAAATGCCTGGCATCGATGGTCTATCATTACTTAATTATATCAAAGCACAATTCCCCCATTTGCCTGTCATTATTATGACAGCGCATTCTGATCTCGATGCTGCTGTCAATGCTTACCAAAAAGGCGCTTTTGATTATATTCCCAAACCCTTTGATGTGGATGAAATGATCCAACTTGTTGAACGTGCTATTGCACAGTCTCAACATTTACAAGTACCAAATTATCAACGTACTCATGTTACGGCAAAAGCATCAACAGGCATAATAGGTGAAGCACCTTCAATGCAAGAGGTATTTCGGATTATTGGACGCTTATCAAAATCTTCTATTAGTGTGCTGATTAATGGTGAATCAGGTACAGGTAAAGAGTTAGTCGCAAAAGCGTTGCATACTCATAGCCCTCGATCTCATTCACCTTTTATCGCACTTAATATGGCAGCGATTCCCAAAGATCTGATTGAATCGGAACTTTTTGGACACGAAAAAGGAGCGTTTACTGGGGCTGCACAAATCAGGCACGGACGATTTGAACAGGCTAATGGTGGAACCTTATTTTTAGATGAAATTGGTGATATGCCTCTTGATGTTCAAACACGGTTACTTCGAGTCCTTGCCGATGGACAATTTTATCGTATTGGTGGTTATTCCCCCGTAAAAGTTGATGTCAGAATTATTGCCGCAACGCATCAAGATTTAGAAGCAAGAGTGCGTGAAGGCAAATTTCGGGATGATTTGTTTCATCGCTTAAATGTAATCCGTATTTTATTGCCTCCATTACGTGATCGTGCTCAAGATATTCCGAAACTTGCAGAGCATTTTTTATATACCACGGCTAAAGAGTTAGGCGTTGAAAGTAAAGTTTTTAGTCCCGAAGCGATGAGTGTTCTATGTAAATTTAATTGGCCGGGCAATGTAAGACAGCTTGAAAATACCTGTCGTTGGGTGACAGTCATGTCTTCTAGTAAAGAAATTTTAGTGCAAGATCTACCACCAGAGCTATTACAATTTCCGATGCCTAAAATTTCGGTTGGTCGTAATGATATAAGTTTGACATTAAACGACTCTCAAGTTGCAATGGATTGGCAATTTTTACTGGAACAATGGGCTAAACAATCGCTTGTCGCAGGAAAATCGAGCATTTTAACTGAGGCAGTGACAGAAGTAGAGCGTATTTTATTAAATTGCGCACTTAATTTTACCCGAGGACATAAACAAGAAGCAGCAAATTTATTAGGGTGGGGGCGTAATACTTTAACCAGAAAGTTAAAAGAGTTTTCAAATAAAAATGACAGTGATATTGGCTAATTGATCTATAAAATTTTGACATAACGCTATGTAAAGAAACGTTTTCTAATCATTTAACACTGACTTTAGATATTCTTTAAAGTTTATTGAACACTGAGTTGTTTTTAGATACAATTTAATGCAAATGAGAATTATTTATATTTGTGTTATTTTTATCTGAACAATAATTAGGAGTTCATATGTATTCATTTATCAAAGTTAAAATTACAGTGCTGTTTGCTGTATTGCTGTTAGTTGTTGGGTGTGATAATAATAAGAATAACCAAAAACCAGATTATTCTGATATTAAGAAAGATGCTCTGGTAATTAAACACGCTCAAGGCGAAGCACTTTTTGAGTCTGTTCCCAAAAAAGTAGCTGTTTTTAACATTGCAACTCTTGATATTATTGATGCATTGAATATTCCAGTCTCAGCTGTACCACAATCAAATGTCCATTTACCTGATTTCTTATCTAAATATAGTGATAAGTCCTATACTAACATTGGGACTTTGTTTGAGCCAAATTACGAAGTACTTAGCTCTATCAACCCTGACTTAATTATAGCAGGTGGACGAGCAACAGATGCCTATCCAAAGTTGGAAAAATTAGCAGAAACAATCTCCTTAGATATTGATTCCAATAACTTCTTAGCGAGTTTAACTGAGCGAACTCGTCAATTAGGTTGGATTTTTGAAAAAGAAAAAGAAGCATCTAAATTGATTGAAGACTTTAATCAAAAAATTGACCAACTAAAATCGAAAACCAGTACAGCCGGTTCAGCATTAGTGATTATGATTAACGGTGGGAAAATGTCTGCATATGGCCCTAAATCACGTTTTGGATTTGTTTTTGATGTGTTAGGTTTCCAGCCAGCAACCACTTTCCAAGAAGCCGGTCGTCATGGGAATAGTGTTACTTCTGAATTCATTTTAAGTACTAATCCCGAATGGATATTTGTGTTAGATAGAGATAATGCCATTGGTAATAAAGAAGCCCAATCAGCACAACAAGTGTTAAATAATGAATTAATTCAAAAAACGGCAGCATGGCAGCACAATCATATTGTTTATCTTGATTCAACATCGATGTATATCGCAGGCGGGATTCAAACGTATAGTCGTTTAATGGATCAAATAGCAGAAGCACTACAAGAATCATCGACTAATCAATAAAAAAACATGAAGTTGTCGTTATATTTTATTGCAGGCATCATTATTTTATTAATTTTGACTGCAATAAGTTTGTTTATCGGTGCAGGGCATGTCAATTTACATGAACTTTTTACCAACGCTAATATGCAGCAGATCTTTTTTGTCAGTCGTTTGCCAAGAACGTTAGCGTTATTGTTAGCCGGTAGTGCAATGAGCGTTGCTGGCTTAGTGATGCAGTTATTAACACAAAACCGCTTTGTGGAGCCTACCCTTGTTGGCACCACCCAATCAGCCAGTCTTGGTTTACTCATCATGATGGTATTCGCGCCCGAACAAAGTGTCATGATCAAAATGGTGGTTGCAAGTTTATTTGCGATGATGGGTACGATTCTTTTTATGATAATATCCCATAAAATTGTTCTCAAATCAGCACTAATGGTTCCACTTATTGGGATTATGCTAGGTGCGATAATCAGTGCTGTGACCACATTTTTTGCCATGTATTATGATCTATTGCAATCGCTTTATGGATGGCAGTCAGGTGATTTTTCTGGGATTTTGCAAGGTCGTTATGAACTATTGTGGCTAGTTTGTGGTTTGACATTGGTAGCATGCTGGAGTGCAGATCAGTTTACGATCGTGGGGTTAGGTCGAGATTTTTCGGTTAATGTGGGACTTAATTATCGTCGAGTCATGATAATTGGACTAATTGTCATAGCATTGATTGGCGGTATTGTTGTGGTGGTGGTTGGTGTATTACCGTTTTTAGGATTAATCGTCCCCAACATTGTCAGCTTGTTATTCGGTGATAATGTGCGTAAAACCATTCCTTGGGTCTGTTTATTTGGTGGGGGATTGGTATTAATTTGCGATATTATTGGACGTTTAATTCGCTATCCATTTGAAATCCCTGTCAGTGTAATTCTTGGTATTGTCGGTGCCGTAATCTTTTTAATATTATTAAGTCGAAAAAAACATGCTAGTTAGTTCAAAACACTATCTTTCCAGTCAAAAAAGAGTTTGGCTATTATTGAGTATAGCGCTTATTTGTATCATCTTTTTTATGACCTTTAATCTAAAAGGGAATATTAGGTATATTTTGACTCATCGTATGTGGATAGTGTTGACGATGATATTAGTTGCTTTTTCGGCTGCAACATCCACACTCCTTTTTCAAACCGTGACCCATAATCGCATATTAACGCCGTCGATAATGGGGTTTGAATCTTTATTTGTCTTAATTCAAACAATTGTCATTTTCTTTATCGATGTGCAAGGTATTCCTTACATCGGTATTATGGGCAAATTTATCGTTGAATCGCTTTTACTGATCTTATTTTCTCTATTGTTATATAAAGGTTTATTCACAAAATTTAAGCAAAATCTTCATTTAGTATTATTAATTGGGATTATTCTGGGCACACTTTTCCGCAGTTTTGCAAACTTATTACAACGGTTAATGACACCAACTGAATTTGCTGTTTTGCAAAGTCGAATTTTTGCTACGTTTACTCGGGCTGATCCCATTTTAATTATTTTTTCATTCATTATTGCAATATGTATCGGACTATTTTTATGGAGAATGCGTTTTCAATTTGATGTTTTGGCTTTAGGACGTGATAACGCTATTAATCTTGGCGTTAATTATCATCAAAGCGTGACAATTATTTTACTTTTAGTCTCGATATTAGTTGCAATTTCAACCGCATTGGTGGGGCCGTTTACCTTCTTTGGTCTACTGATAGCAAATTTAGCTTATAGCATAAGTCGCTCAAGCCAACATCGATTTTTACTTCCCACGGCCTTTTTACTTGGCGTGATTTTTCTGGTGGGTGGTCAAATGTTTTTAGAGCATGTTTTGAATATGGTTGGCGCCATTACGGTCGTCATAGAGTTTATTGGTGGTAGTCTGTTTATCTTCTTATTATTGAAAAAGGTACCGATGTGATACAAATTGATAATATTAATAAAAAATATCAAACCCTTTCGGTTTTAAAAAATGTTACCGCCACCATTCCACAAGGGGGAGTAACAGCAATCATTGGGCCTAATGGCGCTGGAAAATCAACTTTACTTTCGATTATAAGTCGACTTTTGAACGCTGATGAAGGAAACGTTAAAATTCTAGACATGGATGTGTTTAAAACGCCGAGTGATAAATTAGCTACTCATCTTTCGGTATTAAGACAAGAAAATCGCTTTACCAGTAGGCTTACCGTATTTGAACTGGTCGGATTCGGGCGTTATCCTCATACAAAAGGGCGTTTAAATCCTGATGATTATCAGCATATTCATCGAGCATTGGATTTTTTAAATTTAACTGAGTTTAAAGATCGTTTTTTAGATGAGTTATCTGGCGGACAGCGACAACGAGCATATGTCGCGATGGTGCTTTGTCAAAATACTGAATATGTGTTACTTGATGAACCGTTAAATAATTTGGATATGAAGCATGCAGTTTCGATGATGAAACAGTTACGACGTGCTGCGAATGAACTTGGTAAAACCATTGTCATTGTTATTCACGATATCAATTTTGCATCAGTCTATTCGGACTATATTTTAGCGATGAAAAATGGGGAACTGGTCTATCAAGGAACTCCAACACAGATTATGAATTCAGCTATTTTAGAAGATATTTTTGATACGCCGGTTAGCATTGAAACTATCCAAGGACAACATATCGCTGTATATTATTAATGTAGATTGTCGTATGTTATTTAAGCGTAAAATATTGCAAATAATAAACAAGTTAAAGTAAATTAATATTTGCTAATTCCTTCTTTCCATGCTAAAAAAAAGACACGCCATTTGCCGAGATAACAGTGATGAAGTTAGAGGAAATTGCACTTTTAGCTGGTGTGTCAAGAACGACTGCAAGCTACGTAATAAACGGAAAAGCGAAAAAATATCGAGTAAGTGATCAAACTATTGCTAAAGTGATGGCAATTGTTAAAAAGCACAAATATCAGCCTAATGTTGTTGCTGCAGGACTTCGAGCAGGTAAAACAAGAACTATTGGTATTATTATCCCTGATTTAGAAAACAGTAGTTATACCCGCATTGCCAGTTATTTAGAGCAACTCGTCAGAAAAGAAGGATACCAACTACTTTTATCCTGTTCTGACGATAATCCAGAAATTGAAAAAGAATGCATTGCACATTTAAAACAAAGAAGGGTGGACGCTTTAATTCTGTCATCGTCTTTTGTTACGGATTCAGACTATGCGTTTTATGATGATTGGGAAAATTTTAAGATTCCTCTATTTGCATTAGACAGAACATTATCGAGTAAAAAATTTAGAAATATTGTTGGTGCAGATAAACAAGATGCGAAAGCACTTGCCCAAGCATTTAACCATTTTGTTCAAGGCAAAGTCATTTATATTGGTGCTCTACCTAATTTATCGGTAAGTCAGCATCGTCTTGAAGGGTTTAACGCGGTAACATTAAAAAATTGTAACGATGTTGATTTTTTATATGCTAATAATTATAGCCGACAAGATGCTGATACGGCTTTTAGTCATTGGTTAAACAATCATGAATTACCAAATGGTATTTTTGCAACTTCATTTTCACTTCTTCAAGGTACAATTGATGCCATATTAAGAAAATTTGGTCATTTACCTGAATCATTAACTATTGCAACGTTTGGCGATAATGAATTACTCGATTTTTTGCCCTGTAAAGTGATTTCACTTTCTCAGGATCATAAAGAAATAGTGGAGTTGACTATCACATTACTCCAAAATTGTTTGAATCAGCAAAGTTATCAATCAGGTACTACTATGATCCCAAGACAATTAATTTACCGTGGCAGTTTGAGCCGTCAACGTATGAGTAAATACGAAAAATAAAAAAACTCGGAAGCTTGTCACTAAATAGGTTGTTGCATGATGTATTACTAAAAACGCTATAATATTATTGCTTGGACATGTTTAACGTTTTATGAAGGCTGAAATACATGACTTAGAAATTAATGAAAAATACATTACATTAAAGGTAGCAAAATGATGTAACTAAATAACAAAAAATGTCTAAAATCTATTTTGCATTTATAATAAATAAATTAAGATCAAAAAATTAGATCTCGATCACATATTTGTTATTGATAGTTATAATTTATTGGATAAATAATTTTAATTTATTCATTATTGCTGAAACGATTCAATAAAAATCATTAAATGGATTTATAGATGAGTCATTTTAGTCGACCCAATATTTTTAACCCAGAGGTATTTATTCTATGTTTCATTTAGTTAAAGAAGATATACATTTAAATGAACACGCTACTAATAAAACAGAAGCGATAAAAAAAGTAGCGGCAGCATTAACTAGTGCCGGTTTTGTCGAAGAAGGATATGTAAATGGAATGCTTGAACGTGAAGCGCAAGCTGCCACTTATCTGGGTATTGGCCTTGCTATTCCACATGGCACTACCACCACTCGTCATTTAGTTAAAAAGACGGGTGTTCAAGTTTTTTGTTTTCCTGAAGGTGTTGAATGGGGTGATGATGGTGAAAAAGCTTATGTCGCTATTGGTATCGCCGCTAGTTCTGATGAACATTTAGAGTTACTTCGTCAATTGACGCATGTTTTAGGTGCTGACGGTGTTGAAGAACGAATCAAAAACATTAAAACAGCAGATGAAGCACTTGCTATTTTAACCGGAAAAACAGAACAAGAAGACAGCCAATTTTCAATGAATGAATCATCACTTTTATTGGATATCAATGCTGATAGTTTAGCCACTTTACAAGCGTTAAATGCATCACGCTTAAAACAACAAAATGCTGTAAATACGGCTTTTATCACTCATGTGCTGGATAATAAACCAACTTATCTAGGTAGTGGGGTTTGGTTGAACGATAGCAAAGAAGGCAATCTAAAAAATGCGATTGTGATTAGTCGTACAATAAGCAACGTAAATGAAGATAATAAACCGGTAAAATTACTTATCACGATGTCGGTTGTTGATAATGCAATGTCTGAGGTTATTGATCGTATTGCGCGTTTAGCATTTTATGAAAAGTTAGATTTAATGTTATCGGCAAGCACGGATAAATTAATCAATTTACTGATGACAGATGACTTGCCTTCAACTATCGATAATTCTCAAACTGAACAAGCTAACTCAGCAGCGCCATTAGCATCGGATTCAAGCCAAGCTTTAACTCGTGAATTTATCGTGCCTAAC
Organism: Gilliamella sp. CG22; assembly: GCF_046635725.1. Classification (NCBI taxonomy): domain Bacteria; kingdom Pseudomonadati; phylum Pseudomonadota; class Gammaproteobacteria; order Orbales; family Orbaceae; genus Gilliamella; species Gilliamella sp. CG22. The sequence goes on along the minus strand of NZ_JBIDFK010000009.1, from coordinate 42,434 downwards.
GAAAATGGTTTACATACTCGTCCATCTTCAGTATTAGTTAAATTGGTTAAAGAGTTTAATAGCAAAGTAACTGTTGCGAATCTTGATGGAAAAGGGGAGCCAGTAAGTGCTACCAGCTTAATGAAAATCGTTGCACTTGGAGCCAAAAAAGGCAGCCGTCTGCAATTTACTGCGGTCGGTGATGATGCTGAGCAAGCACTTGATGCTATCGGTAAAGCAATTGAAAGCGGACTTGGTGAGGGAACAGAATAATGAATTATCGTGTTGCAACAATCACCTTAAATCCTGCTTATGATTTATTAGGATTTTGTCCAAAAGTCGAGTTGGGTGATGTAAATTTAGTTCAAACGAATGCTTTACTTGCCGCAGGCAAAGGGATTAATGTTGCTAAAGTATTGTCTGATCTAGATATAAAATTAACTGTTGGTGGTTTTTTAGGTCAAGAAAACCGAGATGGTTTTAATCTATTATTTAATTCATTAAATGTAGTCGACAAATTCCAAACTGTAGAAGGCCGTACACGTATTAATGTCAAATTGACTGAAGAAAATAGCGAAGTGACGGATCTAAACTTTTCAGGCTTTACAATTACTGAGCATGAATGGCAACGTTTTGTGACAAGTTCTCTTGAATGGTTAAAAGATATCGATATGGTCGCGATAAGTGGCAGTTTACCTGCCGGCGTATCACTTGATAAATTTACACAATGGATGGAGCGAGTTAAACAGATCTGCCCAAAAGTGGTGTTTGACAGTAGCCGAGATGCGTTAGTCGCTGGATTGAAAGCTAAGCCATGGTTAATCAAACCAAATGATAAAGAGCTTGAAATGTGGGTCGGACGTAAATTAACGACACTAGATGAAATTAAAACAGCTGCGATGGAATTAGTAAAAGGTGGCGTTGAAAATGTTGTGATTTCACTAGGAAGTAAAGGCGCTTTGTGGGTGACTCAACATGAAGCATGGTTGGCTAAACCACCAAAATGTCAAGTAGTGAGTACGGTCGGTGCTGGTGACTCAATGGTTGCTGGAATCATGTATGGATTAATAACAAATCAATCGATTAAAGATACCCTGGTATTTGCATCAAGTGTTGCTGCTTTGTCTGTTGGACAAGCGGGTGTGGGGATTTCGGATCGCCAAGCTGTAACTGATATGCTAGGCAAAATTGAAATAAATGCTGGTTAGGAGTTTGCATGAATATTTATATTGTTGAAGGTAGTAATACAGGTCCTGTAAATGGACGTTTAGCCAGAGCGGAACTCGCATTGGCTGCCAATTCGTTGAATTTTAACGTAACCGATAATTCAGATTCTGCTGATGCGATTATTGCTATCGGGACTGGTGAAATTAGTGATAAATCCGTTATCGGTAAAAAAGTTTATGTGGTAGAAGATATTAATGCGTTATATGCAAACCCAAAACAAATTCTAACAGAAGCACAAAGTAAAGCGGTTGTTTTTGAACAATCAGCTCAACGTGTTTCAGCGCCTACCTCTAATACAGCTGCAAAACGTATTGTTGCAGTAACAGCGTGTCCAACTGGAGTGGCACATACTTTTATGGCTGCCGAAGCGATTGAAGAAGAAGCTAAAAAACGTGGTTGGTGGTGTAAAGTTGAAACGCGTGGATCAGTCGGTGTTGGTAACGAACTCACACCAGAAGAAGTCGCCTCAGCAGACATTGTGATTGCCGCTTGTGATATCGATGTGGATTTAAGTAAATTTGCGGGTAAAAAATTATATCGAACTAAAACCGGCCCAGCGCTCAAAAAGACTGCGCAAGAGTTTGATAAAGCATTCGAAGAGGCAACGGTTTATCAACCTTCATCAACTTCAGTATCGGCTAAATCAAGCAATGAGAAGAAAAGTTTTTATAAACATCTTCTAACTGGTGTTTCTTATATGTTACCAATGGTGGTTGCCGGTGGATTGATCATCGCACTTTCCTTTGCTTTGGGTTCATTTGAAAACATTGACGGTGTACAAAAATTAGTTGGCGAACCACATTTAGCGCAAATTGGAGGCTTGGCATTTTCGCTTATGGTGCCATTACTAGCGGGCTATATTGCTTATTCAATTGCGGATAGACCAGGGCTTGCGCCTGGCCTGGTCGGAGGATTGCTTGCGGTCTCAACAGGTGCAGGATTTTTAGGTGGTATTATCATTGGTTACTTTGCTGGATATTTTGCATTATTAATCGCTAAATACCTTCCCCTACCAAAAAGTATGGAAGCCTTAAAACCCATTTTAATTGTGCCACTATTGGCAACATTAGCGACAGGGCTTGTCATGCAGTTTATTGTTGGTACACCTATTGCTTGGTTAATGGGTGAGGTAACAGACTGGTTAAATTCAATGGGCACGGCTAATGCTGTTATTTTAGGTGCAGTGTTAGGCGGTATGATGTGTACAGATATGGGCGGACCAATTAATAAAGTTGCTTATGCTTTTGGTACGGGATTAATTTCTGCGCATGTTTATGCACCAATGGCTGCTGTGATGGCTGGTGGTATGGTACCTCCATTGGCAATGGGTATTGCAACGCTAATCGCTCGCAAAAAGTTTGCTAAAGCTGAGCAAGAAAGTGGTAAGGCGTCATTAGTATTAGGCTTATGCTTTATCTCTGAAGGGGCAATTCCTTTCGCTGCGCGTGATCCGTTACGTGTTATTCCATGTTGTATTCTAGGTGGCGCAATTACTGGTGGTATGGCATTAGCATTTGGTTCAACATTAATGACACCACACGGTGGATTATTTGCTCTAGCAATTCCAGGTGTCGTTAAACCTGTGGGTGGTTATCTGTTATCCATTGTTGTTGGATCGGTTATTGCAGGGCTTGCTTATGCAGCTATTAAAGCACCAGAAAAAGAAGCTGTAGCGACGACAGCTTAAAAAGCATAAATTAAAACGTCATCTGATGATGGCGTTTTTTCTTATATTCACTTATTTTTTTACCCAGCGTTGTAAATCTTTCGGAACGAAATCGTCCATTTGTTTCAACACAAATTCGGCGTTATCACTAACAATTAATGTGTTATAAAAATTTTCCCGAATAAACCCTTCTTGCACAGCATGCTTTAAAAAACTCAACATAGGTTGCCAAAAGTTTGCAATATCAAATAATGCCACCGGTTTTTCATGATAACCAATTTGCATACCAGTCCAAACCTCAAAAACCTCTTCTAATGTGCCGGTACCGCCTGGCATAGCGATAAAACCGTCAGCTAGTTCTGCAAGCCTTGCTTTACGTTGATGCATATTGTCGACCACCTCTAATCGGGTAATGCCATGGTGAGCAGTTTCAGCTTTAACTAAACGTTCAGGGATGATGCCGATGACTTCACCGCCATGAGCTAAAACAGCATTAGCAATCATTCCCATCAGCCCTTTATTACCTCCGCCATAAATTAATCGCCGATTTTGTTTTGCTATAATTTTACCGAGTTGCTCGGCAGCTGTTCGATATTCCAAACGATTGCCTTCACTGGCACCACAAAATACACAAATATTTTTTTTCATAAATCATACTCTAGCTATTCTTACCGTAGCCCTTTATTTTAGCATAGGCGATGTATTATTTGTTTACTCACTGAGCAGTTAGTTTTATTTCGTGTTTTAACGATTGACATAATCGTTATAGATCGTTAATATTCTGACCGTCGAGTGTTCCTCCATAGTTCAGTCGGTAGAACGGCGGACTGTTAATCCGTATGTCACTGGTTCAAGTCCAGTTGGAGGAGCCAACTTTCCACTTCATCTCATATCTATACGTCTCTATTTGATTATAAATCAATATTTTATATTTTTTTAGTATACCGCTTATCCATATACATTTATCAATTTTTCTATCAATTTACTATTTTTTCGGGTTCAAATGAGGGTAAACAAAAATGCTCATTTTTTTCAAATAAAAAGTAAAGCGATACTTTGAGGCTCTCTTTCGAGAGCTGCATGATAAGCAGTTGCTTCAGCAACAAAAAACTTTGGGCTTGAAGCTTTGGCAACCTGTTCGGCATCAAAACCAGCTGGCAGATAATAGCATTAACTTCATAAATTTTTCTATTTCTGCAAAATTTTGTAATTATTTCACCATTAACTATGGTTTCATAAATTTGCGTTCGATAAGTTCACCGTCTTTATAGGTTTCTGTGTACAAAAGTTTGCCTTTTTTGCGGGTGGATAAGATGGGTTCATACAGTTCATTATATTGTTGTTCTAATTGATGACATTTCCAAATACCAACAGGCAGGCCATTTTTGTATTCCGATTCGAGATAAATATAACCGATACCTAGAGGCGCATATTTACTGCCTGTTATCTCAATCCATAAACCTTCGCGGGTATGGTTTTGAACTAAACCTTCCTCTGTAACATTAAGATCTGTATTTTGAAAAGAACCATTAGTATCATAATAACGGATGAATTTTCCTTGGGGTGTCAGTTGATATGTTCTTTTTTCATAAGCATCACTGTCTGTCTCATCACTACCAAGATCCCTAATAATTATTTTCCCATTATCATAATAGAAAAATCGATAGCTTCTACCCAGATCATTTCCATATTCGTAAGTGGCTACTAATCTATCCACAATTTGATCAGAGCTGATAGAGATAATGGATTGAAAAATAAGGTGTCTTCCATACTCGCAATGGTTGCATTCTAACTCAAGGTTCTCAGTGGTGAGTAGAAACAGATCAAACTGAGAAAAGCCGGCTATTTTTTTCCACATGAACTGTAATCTTCTGGTTTAAAATATCGTTGATATTAAATGGGATATCATAGGAATCCTGAACAATCTGCTTTAAATTTTCTTGGGTTAAAGTAATCTTATAGGATTGTTCTGATTGGGACTGCTTATATAAATTTCTGGCCAATTCATCAAAAGCTTTTTCACTCCCAGAACGTTCATTTTCTGTTTCTGCATCTTGCCAATGTGTGGCAAAAGGATATAAAACATGTTTATCACCAATTGGCGGGCTGGCAAGTGGAGCTTGCATAATTTGGGTAATAAGATCGTCTTTTTTATTTTTATTAATCGGTTGGCTATTCGCCATTTGATTACAACCTATCATAAATAGGATGGTGAAACATACTATTATCAATCTCATTGCCAATATTCCTTGTTTATTTTTTACAATGTTTCCCTCCATACTTAACGCCCGTATAAAATAACGGGTGCAGTATATGAGTGCGGTTTTCAGAATTTATGGAGAGTATATACCTGATTTCAGATAATAGTGAATTTATTTCTTCTTTATTTTAGGTGGATTTTTAATTGATAACTTACTATGAATATTAACAATTTTTGCCAGAATATTTTTTTATTATCACGCATATTATGCACGGCAATCCATAGTAAAAAAATCCTGAATAATTATATATCATTTAGTCGCAATAAATTGGTATATCATTATTCAGGATTTTTATGTTGATTTTCTATAAACTATTTAAAACTAATTCTTTTTTAAAACTATTATTTTCTATTGCGTAATACGCCATATTTGAAGTAATCTTCCATTCCTACAATATCCTCAGTATTGTAATCAGCAGGTATAGGACAGTCCAATATTTTGGTTTCAATTGATAAAGGTTTTAATTTTATTTCCTTAGTGACTTCATAAATTTTTTCAATCTCAAAAAAATCATTTTCTTTATCAAATGTCCCCAAACAAATTCCATTTTTATTATTTTCTAATCGAACATCAATAGAATATACATATTTATTAGCAACGGGGAGCACATCTCTTAAAATGTCATTTTTATCATATAAAAGAATATAATTATCTTTAAGATTACCTTTAATACATATCGGTCGAACATAATAAAACTCTGCATCAAGACCAAAAGTATCTGGTAGGTAGTAGTCTTCATTATTAAGATTAAAAAGCATGTCTAACTCTTTTGATTTAAAATAATCATTATTTCGATCATATTGTGCTTCATAGACGAATTTTGTATCTATATATTGATTTTCGTAGGCATTACAACTGAATGGTAAAAAAATTGCTAAAAATAAACTAATCAAATAGTTTTTAATTTTTATGGTAGTGCGGTTTATTTTCATTTTCATCATCTCCATCTTTGGTATTATAGGAATTTAGTCTAATTTTTGCCGATATATTTTTTATTACCACGCATTTTATGCACTGCAATCCATAGTATAAAAATCTAGAATGGATAAATACCATTTATTATCTAATTGGGTTAGATAAAATATAAAAATATTTTTTTCATGATTCGGTATTATACCTGGAAAGTTTTCTATATAGACAACTTTAACTGTTTTAGGGGCTATTTTATCGGCAATGGATTGATATTCCTCCCAAACAGGGTTTTTTTCAAATTGATAGTGTTTTAGTTCCCAATGATAATAACCAAGCGCTATTTTTAAAGCCTCAATATTTTTTTCTTTTGAATTGGCATACAGACCTAGTTTAGTGACTTTTTCACTACATGGATCAAATGTAGGATATTGTTCATATTGTATTTTAGGATTGCCAGATATTGAAAACCCTAGCAATTCATCGTCTACCCAAGACGGTATTGTATTTTCAATTATTTTATTATTCGATTTAAATTGTTCAATTCTTCTCATTGTTGGGCTGGTACTTCCATTATATACAATGAAAAGACCTATATCTTTATTAATATATTGGTTAATTTCTTTAAAATTCTTTTTATTAAAAAGGTCAATAAGTTGATAAACCGTAGCATCAAAATGTGGGATTGTTTGAGTCACTGCTGATTGATTTTCTATTTTTTGACTACATGCTATATTAGCCAAAGACAATAGAATCAGTAATAATATTCTCATTTTAAAATTGTTTCCTTTCACTATTAAATTAACCTGTTAAGACTATTTAGAACTCATTTTTTCCGCTTTATCAAATACCCAGTGATTATTTTTGAAATGGTATAAATAATAATAAGCATCCAGTTTAAACTTAAAATCATCATCAGAATAAATTTTTTTGATGTCTTTGTTTATAAGTTACGATATATCATAATTATCTAATCTTCTTTCGAGTAAATGTTTCTCTATTTCATTACTTAATAATTGTGGTCAATTAACCTGTTTATAAAAAACAAAAATATATCAAACCCAAAAAAGTAATATGAGGTAAAAATTGCTTCATAGGGTTTTCTCTTTTGTATTTTTATGTTTTAAAAAAAATAATATCAGTAAAACTGAAATATAAAGAATTAAAGGAATTTTATAAATCATATCAATGATATTTTGTCCTATCATTTCATTTTCATCAGAAAACAAAACATAATAACTATTGTGACTTAAATAATTAATATAATTATAATTTTCAGAAAGAGGATTCAATTTTAGCGCCAAAAAGACAGTAGGATCATCGTTGCAAATAAGAATTTGGGTAAAACCTTTAATTAATAGTAATAGTATTATTAAGATCTTTAATAATTTCATATTGTCATCCATTTATAATCTTATTGAACTGATTGAATTTCGACTTTAATTCGGGGATGTGCTTCATAAATATTACTTTTTCCCTATTCTTTTCTTCCAATAATATAATGATATTCAATATCTACCCAATTATTTTTTACAATATATCTTTCTTCTCCTTGATTAACTTTTGTACTTAGCTTATTTGCTTAATATTGTTTGTGATAATAGCGTAGCAATAGACGAGAATAACTTATTCCAAAATTGATTTGAATTTTAATGATTTCAGCCTTTTCTTCACCCACAAAAATGACCATAAACATGAAAGTAGGTTTCCGATTGCCATAGAGATAAAAATGCCATTCATTCCCATTTTTTGAACATAGACTAAATATAGTCCTATAGAAAAAATAATGATCATTCTAATATAAAGGATAATTACCGCAGGTAGGGGTTTTCCTGTCGCTTGAAAGAATGATGCGATTATCCACGTTATTGCCATAAAACAAAAGGTAAATGATACGATTAGCACTTGTTTTCTGGCAAAATCAATCACTTCTGGTATTGAAGTAAATATTGAAAATAACCAAGGAGAAAGTAATACATAAAATGCTGCAATGATGCTACATAATATCATTATTGTCCTTAAGCTTAGATTTAAAGCTTCTTTAATCCGATCAAGTTGATTACGTCCATAATTTTGCGAAATAAAGACCGTCATTGCACCAGCAATAGCAATCATCGGAATAACTAAAATCTGATCAATTCTCCCAACCAATATCCATGCATTCATTGCATTTTCATCAAAGGTATTGGTGATCATTTTGTTATATGCAACGATAATGATATAAGTTGAGGCTGTCATTAAAAACTGAGGCAATCCAATCCGTATGATTTCTCTGGCAATTTTTCCGTTAAAGTGAGCAAAGTTAAATGTTAACGGAATTCTTGATTTTCCCTTGTGTATAAAGCGGATTAAATAGATAAAAGCCATAAATAACGATATTGTTGTGGCTAAACCTGCACCAGCCACCCCCATATCGAGTACAAATATCAATATCGGATCAAGTATGATATTGAGCGTTACCATAATCATAAATGATATTGCAGTAACATATGTCAGGCCTTCGCCAATAAGAATACCGCCATAAACCTGTAATAATATTATGAACAGTAAACCAGGGGCTAATGAATATAAAAACTGTAGACTATAGACTGTTGCTTCTAGGCTTAATTTATCACCTGATAATAAATTAATAATTTGTGGGCCAAAAGCATAACACATAATCATAAATGGCACGGTTAGCAGTAAAGCTATGACGACACCTGTAACACCTAGATTTTGATAATGATTAAATCGTTTTTCGCCGATTAATCGCCCCGTTGTGGTACTGAGTCCAACGGCTAAACCTGAGGCTATAGCTTCAAAGACAAAAAATAATGGAAATAAAAGACCGGTTCCCGCCAACGGAGCTGAAGAAGTAGGATTGATCAATGAAATAAAATAGGTATTTATGATTAAGTAAGCATAATTTAATAAGTGACCAATGAGAATGGGAATCCCTATTTTTATAATTATTGGCATGATTGGACCTTCAAACATGCCTTTTTGCAATTTTTCTTGAAAATTTGACATAGATTTCTCTTTAAGTTTATTTTTTAAATAGTGATGTTATTTTTCTCTAGCGCAAAAAGCGTCTAATCGACATGTTATCGAGAGCAAAATATCCATTATATTTTTCACTTTATAGTACCTGCCCAAACAGCACCTATCCCAACCTAAAACGTTTTGATAGACAGTTCATGGCGGGAAAACCTTCTTGCCTTTTGGTGGAATGAATCGCAGAAGGGATATTTTATTTACGACGAAAAAATTAACTGTCTGTAATTGATGGAATAATATAATCCGCCATGAGTTCCCACCTATCGATTATCATTTTGTCTACTTTCGATACGATTGCCACTATCAGATCCTTTTCGGGAACACAATAGAGATAAGTTCCGCCTATGCCTGCCGCGAGAAAAGTGTTAATACCCTTATCTTCTCTAAGCCACCACATATAGCCACAATCTTCCGTATGCTGTTTTAGCGATTCAGTTATCCAGTTTTCTGAAATGATCGGCTTGTCATTGCAATGGCCTTTATTCAAATACAAATATCCCAAACGAAGCATATCACGCAGAGTTAAAGACAGTCCCCAGCCTCCAGTATTGATATTTTGAGGATCTTTTATCCAACCGGTAATACTTTCACCATAGACCTCTTCTTTAGAAAAGGATTTCATCTGCTGGTCAACGATCTCTTTAACCCCTAAATGGCTGAATAATGATTTATTGGCAAATTCTCGGCTTGATAGTCCCGTACTCCGCGTAATAATCGCTGAAAGAAGGTGCGCATTAGACATATTGAATTGAAACTCCCCAAGCTGGCCTTTTTGTCCCAACATTTCAAGCATAAACATCGTCCAATTCTTTTGCCTTCTCAACCTATCTAATGGCTCACTCTTTTTCCAAGAATAGGGTGCAGTCATGGTAAGTAAATGTTTGATTGTCAGATGTCGCTTTAACATATCACTAGCTTTGGATTCCGCTTCTGGAAAGAAATCCAGTATTGGTTGATCGACGTTTTTTATATAACCCTTATCAATGGCTATTCCCACTAAAGCGGAAGTAACGCTTTGTGTTACTGAAGTTAGATGATGAGTATTTTCAGCATGGTAACCTTTGAAATATTTTTCAAAAACAATGCCGCCTTTTCGCAAAATAGCGATTCCTTTAATAATGCCTAATTGAAAATTCAAGGCGATATCCAGCTCTCTCAATTTATCTGGATTCATATTCACCGATTCTGCATCAATGGTTTCTAATTCTTTTACATTAGCCATAATCAAGTATCCACTTTTTAAATCGTAAGGTATTTTCCGATTAGTGATTTTGGATTTTTTACCAAGTCTTTAGGCGTTCCTTCGGCAATGATTTCACCGCCTTTTAATCCTCCTTCAGGACCAAGCTCCACAATCCAATCACACGATTCAAGAACTTCATGATTATGTTCAACAACAATCACAGAGTTTCCGCTTTTGATTAATTCATCCAACAGTTTTATCAGTTGAGCTGTATCATAAAGGCTTAAACCGGTAGTGGGTTCATCCATGATATACAAGATATGACCTTTTCGTTGCCGTCCTAATTCCTTCGCGAGTTTTAGTCTTTGGGTTTCCCCCCCGCTCATTGTTGAAGTGGGTTGCCCAAGCTTTATATATCCCATACCAATCCGTTCCATTATCTGTAACGGACGAACAATGAAATCATTATCACTAAATAGGGCTATCGCTTCGGAAATCTGCATATCAAGAATTTCTGAAATATTTTTCCCTTTATACGTGACAGTTAAAACTTCGTTGTTATATCTTTTACCTTTACATTTTTCGCACGTTGCGTACATTTTTAAGCTACCTTCAGGAAAAATAGCTTTACGTCCACTACCATTACACTCTCGGCAAGCGCCCTCGGAATTGAAGGAAAAGTGTCCCGCCGTTAAATTTAACCGTTTTGCTTCGGGTTGTTCTGCAAATAATCTGCGTATCTTGTCCCATATTTTGGTAAAAGTAACAGGATTCGAATTTATATTTCTTCCTATTGGTACCTGCGATACTTCAGCAAAGCCAGAAATATTTTCTGCGCCATCAAACCTTTCGGCTATTGTTTCGATTAATAGTGATTCATCTTCAAAATCTACTTCGTTTTCTTCTCCATTGGTATTGTTCTTATTGGCGTCTAAGCGAAAATAACTTTTTAACAGGGGCGTAAGTGTGTTCGATATCAAGGAGCTTTTTCCACTTCCGGAAACGCCCGAAACCCCAATAAGAACGCCTAATGGAAATGCGATTGAAATATCTTTTAAATTGTTGGTTTTGGCGTGTCGAATGACTAAACGAGGAATAGCAGAATCATCGATATTTTGTTTTAACATCCTTACCGGCATTTTTGCTTTGCCGGAAAGATATTGTCCTGTCAATGATTTATCGCATTTTAACAGACCTCCATAATCACCTTCATAAATCACTTCTCCGCCTTCAATCCCCGCTTTTGGGCCAATATCAATGATATGTTCAGCTATTTCTATCGTACTTCTGTCATGTTCCACAACAATAACCGTGTTGCCTAAATCTTTAAGCGCTTTTATAGATTGTAAAAGTTCAAGTTTTTCTGATTCATGTAGACCTACTGTGGGTTCATCAAGAATATAGATAAGTGATTCAAGTTTCGACTCCAAATGCGAGTTAAGGAAGAGTCGTTGTATTTCCCCACCACTTAGTGAGGACATTTCTCTATAAAGTGACAAATGACCTAAACGAGAAGCAATTAATGAGTTTGTTTTACCTAAAATATCTTTAAGAAGATTTTTCCCAAATTGCGTTATTTCGTTTAGTTCCAATGCCGATTCAAAAAACGTTTTAGCCTCGTCTAAAGTCATTTTACCGACTTGACCAATATGTTTATGATTAATTAATATGTTGCGAGCTTCTTCACCAATGCGATATCCGTGACATTCTGAGCAAAGTGTTATTTCATACAGACCATTTAAATATTCGCCTCTTTTGTGTTTAGCTTGCAAAATTCTTGATAAGCAGAAGCTTTGATTTGCACTGTTATTGCTGACATAATGCCCGTTTACCACGTCTTCTTTTATTTCATCCGGTATTTCTAAATAAGGCTGATCCATATAGCCTTTGAAATTCCTTTCCAAGACGCGAAGTATACCGGGGGTTACCCCGATAAAATTAAATAACTCTCGAACGGTAGGATTTTTATTTGCAATAAGCTTTTCCATATTAACGTGATAATATGCGCCTCTGCCAGCGCATTTCATACACATTCCGTTAGGGTTATTATAGGAAAAATAGCCTAATTCAAGGCGCTCTTCCTCATGTCCACACTTAGCGCAGATCCTATCTTGTCCAATAGTTTCGTTGCACTCTGAACATTTAACCTGCCCTTCACTTGAATACAGTAGGGCGAGAAGGTTAAATATGTTTGTTTTTGAACCGACTGTTGATCTTGGGTTATTCTGACGTACAACGCTTTGCTTAACTGCAATTGTCGGGCCGATACCCTCTATGCTTGCAAATTTTCTCTCATTTTCAAGTCCCGGAAATATTCCTAATGATTGAAGATACCCTTTACGTCCTTCTTCAAACACAATATCAAACATCAGACTAGACTTTCCTGATCCACTTATACCGGTGGCAACGGTTAATTTGTTTTTGGGAATAGTAATATCAACATCTTTAAGATTGTGAATCCGAGCTCCTGTTATTTTTATACTTTTCATCTAATCACACCTTGTCTTTTTAATTAAGAAATTTCAACTAATTTATTTATCGTTAAGATCAAACTATTGAGGAAATATAGAGCATTATTTTTTATTAGTGAAATGAAATATCTATATTTTTTAAAATTTATTGACAAAATTGCAATTTTGTGAATTGGTTGTATTTTACCGTCATTTGGTTAACTATATTGTTTATTTAAAAAACAGTTCAAATTTTTTAAGAGGCCTTAATGAGGTTTTTTGAGAGAATTGTTTTAATTAACTAATTTTAGATAGTCAGACTAGTTTAATAAGTCTATAATTTCGTCACAAATTACATTATTAAGTTGATAAGTTATGAAATTGAACATAAGGATTGTTGCTTTAATTGCAACATTTAGCTTCCCCTGTTTTGCAAATGAACATACCACTCATTGGGGATATGATGGGCAAGAAAAGCCTGAAAACTGGGGAAAGCTTTCACCGGAATATTCAACTTGTGAAAATGGCAAGAATCAATCGCCAATCAATATTGAACATGCGTTTAAAACAAATCATCCTGAGCTTAGTCTTATTTTCAATTCTGCTAAGCAAGAAATGATTAATAATGGTCATACTATACAAATCAATGTATCGGGTGAAAATAGTTTAACGTTGGATGATGAAGTTTTTACATTACAGCAATTCCATTTTCATACGCCTAGCGAAAATGAAATTAACGGTAAGCATTATCCGATGGAAGCGCATTTTGTTTATAAAAATCAAAATGGCGATTTAGCAGTAATGGCGTTAATGTTTAAAGAAGGCAAAACTAATTTAGAATTAGAAAAAGCATGGCATCAAATGCCAACAGCGGTGAATAAAAGCCTGATATTTGATAATGCCATTAATATAAAAGCGTTATTACCCAATGTATTGGACTACTACCGCTTTAGTGGTTCACTGACTACGCCACCTTGTACAGAAGGGGTAAGGTGGATTGTGTTAGAACATGAAAGTTATGCATCAAAAGCACAAATCGAAAAATTTCATTCAATTATGCAGCATGATAATAACCGACCAATTCAACCGTTAAATGGACGAATCATTGTTGATTAATTAGTTTGGCTCTGGAATCATCTTTCCAAGAGCCATTAATTATCAATAAGAAAATCTTCTAGTCTTACATTTTATAGCTTAAAGATACTTGTAAAAGTAAAGACCTTGATACCATTTGAGTATAAATCCATACTAAGCCTTCCCCATAATATTCAGCATTTTAAAGCATTGTGAATAAGTGCTTTATATATCTATTTCATTATGGTAGGCAACGCTATTTAACCCCATGTTTTAGCTATAAACCAATTGGTTATTTTGATTATGTTAGTTCACTGTTTGGGTGAATAATCAGCACCAAAATAATGAATACTAATTTCTGATAATTTTCCATTATTGATGATCTTTTGGATGCCTTGATTGATATCTTTGGTTAATTGTTCACCTTTCTTTCCTTTGCTGATCAATAAGTAACTATAGGGGGAAGCAATACGTTCAGCATCTTCGTTGCTTAAATCGATACTTTTGAGTTTCAAGTTATGTTCGCTGATATATTGCGACAACATGACTTTATCAATTAACTGAAAATCATATTGTCCTGTTTCAACATGCTGTAACACTGGCAGTAAGTCTGCTTCACTGTAAATAATGTTGACGGGGTTATCGGGATGTTGTTCATTGTATAACTCTAAGGCTGTAGCATAATTAAGCCCCGGTGAAACTTCAGTCGATTTGCCTTTTAAATCACTAAAACGGTTAATATTGTCATTATTTTCAGCTACTGCTATCACATATTGGTTCATGAAAATTGGCGAAGAATAAAAATATTTTTCTTTGCGTTTTTCATTCATCGCATAATTATTGGCTCCGACTTGATAACGTTGAGAGTCAAGTCCTGCTAAAACCGAAGGAAACTCGGTAACTTCAAAATTGATTTCATATTGTGGTAATTGGGCAAATACCGCTTTGACTACCTCAATATCGTAGCCAATTAATTCTCCTTTATCATTTACCGTCGTAAAAGGGCTAGGTGCGCCAGAGGTAGCAATAGTAATTTTTTCCTTTTGGGTTGTTGGTGAGTTTTCTTTTGCGTTATCACAGCCAGATAATAAAACAGTTAAAGTTAGTACGCTTAAAGCTGAAATAAAATAATTTGTGGGGATATTCATAATGCTACTCTCCTTTTTTACGGAATAAAGCTAAAACAGTTTTAGATAAAACCCATATTTTTCATTTCTGTTTGATGATCGACCTGATAACGAGCCATTCCCGTTTTCATTAAATCGAACCCCATATTTTTATAAAATTCGATGGTTTGGGGATGAGTATAAAGAATGATATTGCAGTGTTTGACCTGTTCTACCAGTTTTTCCACAATTAACCGTCCAAATTGCTGACCATGTAAATGGTTTGCCAGAGCAATGTTATAAATGGCTGCCTGACAAATACCATCTGATAATGTGCGTCCCACACCCACTACTCGTTTTTTTTCCAGTAAAAAAACGACGCCATAACTCTGTTTAAAGACTTGTTCTTGGGTTTTGGCATCAAGCGAACTGAGTCCATAAAAGGCAAGTAAGTCAGCGACATCTTGCCAGTTAATATTTTGACAATGTTGTTGTAAAACAATACTCATTACGACCTCTTTTATTCATTAGATTTCATAATCCATTTGCATGGTATTGTAATAGCGCGTTAAAAAATCACGGGTTCTTTGCTGAGTTGGATTGGTAAAAACTTGTTTTGGTGTGCCGTCTTCTATTATTTGCCCTTTATCCAAGAAAAAGACTCGGGTTGCGATTTCGTGTACAAAACTCATTTCGTGAGAGACGAGGAGCATAGTTATACCCGACTTTGCTGCTAATTTTATCGTAGCTAACACTTCTCCGACTAATTCAGGATCTAAGGCGGAAGTGGGTTCATCAAGTAATAATACTTTAGGATCCATGGCTAACGCTCTGGCAATGGCTACTCGTTGCTGTTGTCCTCCCGATAGTTGTTTGGGGTAATGATAGATTCTTTCACCTAGTCCAACTTCAACTAATTTGTCATAAGCTATTTGTTGTGCTTTATCTTTGGGATATTTTTTTACAACAACTAATCCTTCCATTACATTTTCTAATGCATTTTTTTGTTGGAATAAATTAAATTGTTGAAATACCATTGCAGTTTGTTGGCGAAATCTGACTAATTGCGATCGCTTTACACGGCTGACATCCAACTCAATATCGTCAATAGTAATTTTACCGAATTGCGGTCTTTCTAATAAATTTAAGCATCGTAGCAATGTTGATTTGCCTGCTCCTGACGCACCGATAATTGCCACAATATCATGAGGTTTAATATGAAAATTAAGATTATTAAGTATTGAATTATCTTGAAAAGATAAAGTTAAATTTTGCACATTTATCATAATAGCTTCCCTCGGCGATAACTTGGTGTATTCACCGTGTCAGATATCGTAAGGCGCTTTTCCAAATATCTAACGATTAATTCAATAATAATGGTTAATGCCCAGTAGATGAGTGCCAATGAAATATAGACTTCAAAATAGCGATAACTATGTCCAGCTAAGGTTTTACCTCTGCCCGTCATTTCAGTTACAGAACAAACGAAGGCGAGGGAGGTTCCCTTAAGTAAGCCTATTAGTGCGTTACCAAGGTTGGGTAAGGCGACAATAAAGGCTTCCGGAATAATGATTCGACGTAATAACTGGCTATAGGTCATACCAAGAGATTGGGCTGCTTCAATTTGTCCTTTATTTACCGATTGTAATGCGGCACGTATTGTTTCTGAATTATATGCCGCTTCATTAAAAGAAAACGCAATCAAAACAAACAGCATTGGCGGAACACTGTTAACATTAAAATCGGTATGATAATAATAATTGATATAACGTAATATAATAGGAATACCATAGAAGCTTAAATAGAGTTGCACTAGCAATGGCGTGCCTCTAATAAATGAAACAAATATCATCGCTATCTGGGAAAGAACAGGTATCTTGTTCATTTTAATAATAGCGATGATGAGTCCTAACATTACTCCCAGTAACATTGAAAAAAGAGTAATAAACAATGTGACCGGCAAATAAGCAAGTAATGTCGGAATTTGGCTGAAAATTAATCCAATATCTACTATATTTGGCATTCGTATTATCCCAATAATTAGTGACTGGTACTAAAACGTTTATCTCGATTATGGGGAGCATGCCAATTGCTAACATCAGGGCCTAAAGGCAAAATATCATAAGGATTATGCGCATTATTACTCAAAAAATAGCCCTTTTTTATCGCTTCAAAATCGGTGGTTTCACCAAAAGCCGGGATTTGATACAGATCTCTGGCATAAGCCCATAAATTAGGGTAATCAATAATTCGATTACGGTTAGTTTTGAATGCAGAATAATAGGCAACATCAAAGCGTGCTAATGTAACATACAGACGAATATCGGAATCAGTAATATTATCACCAAATAGATAGCGTGATTTGTCTAAACGTTGCTCCAATTTATCTAATTGATTGAATACAAGATGATAAGCTTCTTCGTAAGCTTTTTGTGAGCGTGCAAACCCTGCCTTATAAACGCCATTATTCACTTCATGAAAAATCACATGGTTAAGTTCATCAATTTCCTTACGTAAATGTAGAGGATAAAGATCGGGCGCACCTGATTTATGAAAGGGTTTAAAAACGGTTTCCCAGTAGTAGGTTAAATTAAAATAGTCATTGTTAACCACTTTGCCGGTTTTCACATCCACTATGGTTGGTACGGTTGCTCGACCATGGTAATTGGGATCTGTCGAGGCATAAATTTCAGGTAAGTAGCGAATACCGAGCACCGGATCGACGCCTTTAGGATCCAGCGAAAACTCCCAACCATGGCTGGTACGGACGGGTGATACTTTACCAACACTGATCACATGCTCTAACCCCAATAACTTAATCGCTATCATCTGGCGGTGTGCCCAAGGACAAATTGCCGCCCAAATTAAACGATAACGACCCGATTCAACCGGCAGCATGCCTGGCTCGTTGCCGAAGGGAGTATCAAATCGATTAGATTGACGAACAAAAGCGCCATCTTGGTTAATTTCATTATTTTCGGTAGTGACTACCTTTCCTATCGCTATAGACATATGCTTACTCCTCTTATTTGATACGGCAGAATCAATCCTGTTTCAGGATTGGATAAATTCAATCTAGCATCAAATATTTAGAGGATAAAATAATAAATAAGCATATTTATATAATTATCAATTATATGGATAGCTGGTTTTAGTGGTACTTAACTCGTGTTTGGTAATTGGAACTATTTACCTAATCGTTTATATAGTCTTTCAGGACGCCCGATTTTTCCATGGTTAAGTTCAACGGTTAATAATTTTGTTTGAACACAGTGTTCTAAATATCGTCTGGCGGTCGTTTTACTGATTTGGGCATTTTCGACTATATCATCTACCGTTAACGGTTTGTCTGTTTTCATAAATAGATCTTTAACTTTTTGTAGAGTGATTTCCTCGATACCTTTTGAATGACGATTAATGCCGACAAAATCTTTCGTTTGCAAATTAAAAAGTTCATCAATTCTTCGTTGATTGACATGCTTTTGTAGGCTTTGCCGATATAAGAACAGCTCAAAGCGCTCTAACGAATGTTTTAAACGTTGATAGGACAGTGGTTTTATTAAATAATCAAATGCCCCCAAGCGTATTGCTTTGCTACACGTATCCATATCACTGGCTGCAGTAATGAAGATAACATAACAATCTAGATGATTATTAATGATATATTCAAAAAGATCGATACCTTTTCCATCTGGTAAATAGTTGTCTAATAAAATTAAAGTTGGTTTTAATTTATCGATCATTATTTTTGCTTCAGCTAAATTGGAGGCAATACCGATAACGTTTACTTTGGTATCACGTTGAATAAAATCAGCATTTAGCTCAGCTAAAATTGGCTCATCTTCAACTATAAGTGCTTTAATTATATCATCTTTTGATTGATTCATACTTTCTTATCCCTCATGTTATTTGGGTATGAAAACGGAAAAAATTGCACCGTAAGGTTCATTATCTTCAAATGTAATATAGCCATTAGCTTTTTTAATGTAAGTCAAAACGAGATGCAAACCAATCCCATGTTCTTTAGTATCTTGTGATGTGACGCCGGGTTTAAAAATTGAATCACGAATTTTTTCATCTATACCACAACCTTGATCACTAATTTCTAAAACAATTTCATCGGTTGCATCACTAAGATATAAATAGATCGTTTTATTGCCACGATCGTTTTTCAAACTAGCATTGAATGCGTTATCAAGTAAATTACCTAAAATAGACATAAATTCTGTTTCGGTAATTGAATCGGGTAATGCATTTAGCTGGCATGCAGGATCGAACATCAGTTTTAAACCAATTTCATGTGATTTAGAATATTTACCTATTAACAGACCACATACAGCAGGTACTTTAAAATGTTCAGTTATAAAATCTAAGCTAGCTTGATTATCGGCAGAGTGCAACGCAATAAAAGATTCTGCTTCTTGGTAACGCTTCATATAAATTAAGCCAGATAGTGTTGCCATCCAATTAAGATGCTCGTGTCTTAATGTGCGCAAATTATCCACATATTGATTTACCTGAGTTAATTGCATGCTTAATAAGTTAATATCATTGTAATTACGGAACGTAATAACCCAACCTTTAATCTTATTATCAACCATAATTCGAATTCGATTAGCAATGACAATAATATTATTAAAATAACAAATATGATCATGTATATCTCGGATTTTGTTATCATTTCCACATATAAATTCTGTTGATTCAATAAAATCCCATAAGGTATGATGAATCAATTCGTTATCTTTGACTTTAATTTTTAACATCGATCTTGCTGATTGATTGATATTCATAATTTTGTATTCAAGATCAATGGCAATGACACCCTCAAAAATGGATTCCATAATTGATTTTTGACTTTTTACCAGTAATGCAATTTCTTTCGGCTCCAAATTAAACATCTGTCTTTTGATTGCCTTAGAAAAACAATAAGAAAAGATAAACAATGCTAAAAATAGTAATGAACAAAAAAAGATAAAAGGGATGACTTGTTTGATATGTAGTGCATAAATATCATCAATCATATAACCAATTGAAACAATGCCAACAATTTTACCTTGATCAACTATTGGTGCTTTGCCTCTTAATGCTAACCCAAGTGAACCTTTACTAATGGTAACACTGCTATTGCCATTGAGTACTTGCTGATTATCGTCACCAATCATGGGTGAAAATAGGGCATTATTGGCAGTATGAAAAAGGCGATGGGCATTTTCATCACCAATAACAATATAACTTGCGTCACTTTGTTGAAAAATATCAATTACTAATTCAGCTATTTTATTAGTATCTTTTTCTCTAACATATTTTATTAAACTGGGTATTACTGCTAATTCTCTTGCTTGAATTTGCGCTTTTTCACCTAAACTTCGGTATAAATTTGTTTCTGTCGCATTCCAAATATAACTTTGTAATAGAGCTAAAATAATCAATGAAAAGATCAAAAGAGATAAAAATAATTTCGTAGTAAATGATAATTGTACTTTCTTTCGCATTTTTACATTTACTTTTCAAATTAAAGTAGAGGTGAGTGTAACACAGCATAAAAAAACTTTGAGCCATTAAAACCATAAAAACCACAGTTAAAATATGATTTATATCACAAAAATGAGATTCATATTTTGTCACTATACGCGCCAATTAATTCGAACAAATCAAATCATTTTGGAGAAAAAATACATATGGTGGATTTCAATTCAATTGGAAAAACGCATAATCAAAAAGAATCAACGAGTAAGCCCGTTGAGCAAAATTTAAAAGGGTGGCCTTATAATTGGTGGCGACTCATGGACAATTATAAAATTGGTGTAATTCCACTTCCATTATTTATTATTGCTGGTATTCTTATTTTCACCGAAGTGTTAGTAACAGGTAAGTTACCGAGTGAAATCGTTGTTATGGTTGTCACTTGTGCATTTTTTGGCTTTTTGTGTGGTGAAATTGGTAAACGTTTACCGATCGTTGGTAAAATGGGTGCAGCAGCAATCTGTGCAACCTTCATTCCATCTGCTTTAGTTTATTATGGAATTCTTCCTACGCCAGTTGTTGAAGCAACAACTAAGTTCTATAAAGATACGCATATTCTTTATTTATACATTTGTTGTATCATCGTTGGTAGTATTATGAACATGGATAAGAAAACACTTATTCAAGGTTTCTTAAAAATCTTTGGACCGATGGTATGTGGTGAGATTGTCGGGATGCTTGTTGGTGTCGGTGTCGGTTATCTACTAGGTTTAACACCGTTTGAAACATTCTTCTTCTTGGTATTACCTATCATGGCTGGTGGTGTTGGTGAAGGTGCAATTCCACTTTCAATTGGCTATGCTGCAATTTTAGGTATGGAACAAGGTGAAGCCCTAGGTCGTGTATTACCGATCGTTATGTTAGGTGGATTAACGGGTATTATTTGTGGTGGTGTCCTTAACCGTATTGGTAAAGCTTATCCACATTTAACAGGTAATGGACGATTATTACCAGCGTCAGAAGAAGACGAAATTACAGATAAAAAAGCAGCTAAAGCAGATTCTGTTATCGATGTGACAACATTTGCTTCAGGTGTATTATTAGCCGCTATCCTTTATATGGTTGGTATGATTGGTCATAAAGTGACAGGTATTCCAGCGCCAGTAGGAATGTTATTTGCAGCTGTATTTGTTAAATTAATATCAGGTGTTTCACCAAAAGTATTGAGTGGTTCACAAGTCGTTTACAAATTCTTCCAAACGTCTGTCACTTATCCAATTTTATTTGCGGTAGGTGTGGCAATCACTCCATGGGATAAAATTGTTTCTGCATTTACGTTAACTAACTTAGCAGTTATTGTTTGTACCGTGGTTAGCTTAGTAACAACAGGCTTCTTTGTAGCGAAAAAATTAGGTATGTATCCAGTAGATGCGGCTGTTATTTCATGTTGTCAAAGTGGTCAAGGCGGAACAGGTGACGTTGCAATATTAACCGCAGCGGAACGAATGGAGTTAATGCCATTTGCACAAATTGCAACCCGTATTGGTGGTGCGATTAATGTATCGGTATCGTTACTTATTCTCGGCAATTTCTTAGTATAGTTAAATTTTTTTAACAACAACCTTAGCCTAGACTAGGGTTGTTTGTTTTTATTTTATAGTAATAATTAATACAAACAGCTTTTAAGGAGTACTCATGAAGCTTGTCAGTTATCTTGTCTCTGGTAGAGCAAGTTTTGGTCTTCTCACTAATCATGGTATTGTTGATTTAAAACAAAAATTTGGTGACAAATATGCTGATTTGAAATCATTACTTGCTGATGAAGAAGGCTTGTCGCTAGCGAAAACCTATGTTAATGCTCCAAGTGACATTAATGAGCAAGATATCACTTATTTACCGGTTATACCGAATCCAAATAAAATTTTATGTGTTGGCATGAATTATGCTGAAAAAAGAGCAGAATTTAATGAAACCAGTTCGGCACCAACATTATTTGTTCGTTTCCCTGATTCACAAACAGGGCATAAAACAAATATTCTCAAACCAGCTATTACGAATGAACTAGATTATGAAGGTGAACTTGCCATTATCATTGGTAAAGGTGGTTTTCGTATTAAGCAAGAAGATGCATTATCACATGTAGCAGGTTACAGCTGTTATATGGATGGTTCAATCCGCGATTGGCAATATACTTGGTTTACGGCAGGTAAAAACTGGCCAAGTACAGGTGCATTTGGCCCTTGTTTAACCACGACTGATGAGATTCCTGATCCTACCGTATTATCTTTAACGACCTATTTAAACGGTCAGGAAATGCAACACGATTATGTCAAAAACTTAGTTCATACTGTTCCTGAACTTATTTCTTATATCAGTACTTTTACCCGTTTATCTCCTGGCGATGTTATTCTTACTGGTTCACCGGGTGGTGTAGGTAAAAAACGCAATCCTCCAGTATTTATGAAAGATGGCGATAAAATTGAAGTTGAAATCTCTGGAATTGGTCGTTTAACGAACTATGTGGTAGCAGAAAAATAGGTGATATTATGTATAGTTTAGTCGATTTTTCAGTGGTAGATATCTCAAAATCATTAACTGAACGAGAACAAATTATTCGTTTGTTAACGCTATCGGATCTAAACTTAGACCCTCAAGTCCATATATTTATCGTTGCTTACATGGACGGTAAAATGGTAGCTTGTGCAGGCATTGATGACAATATTATTAAATGTGTTGCAATTGACCCGGATTATCGTGGAAATCAGCTTAATTTGACTTTGTTGGATAATGTTATCAAATATGCTAATGAGCAGGGGCATTTTCATCTCTTTTTATATACTAAACCTGAAAATATCGACTTTTTCAAAGGGTGTGGATTTTATCCTATCGTCGAGGTAAATAATCTTGTCGTATTAATGGAAAATACCCCCGTTGGAATTAAGCAATACTGTAAATATTTAAGTGAACACCGTAAAGAAGGGAACAAGATTGGCAGTGTAGTGATGAATGCTAATCCATTTACAAAAGGTCACCAACATCTTTTGCAGTATGCTGCCAGTCAATGTGATTGGCTTCATGTTTTTGTCGTCAATGAAAATGTTTCACTGTTCCCATTTGATGTACGTTTACAACTGGTGAAAGAGGGATCGAAACACTTAAAAAATGTCACGGTACATGCAAGTTCAGCCTATATTATATCTAGAGCAACATTTCCTACTTATTTTTTAAAGGATAATGATAAAATTGATTACGCTTACATGGGGATCGATTTATTAATTTTCCGTAATTATATTGCCCCAGCACTGAATATTACCTATCGTTTTGTTGGAACCGAGCCCTACAGTCAAATAACTAATGCTTATAATACTTCAATGCGTTATTGGTTACAGGATAAAGACGTTAGTCCTTTCCCGGTTGTGACGTTAGTTGAAATTCAACGTATTCTTGACGGGGAAGATATCATATCCGCTTCGTTGGTTAGAAAATTACTGGCTGATGAGCAATATGAAGAGGTAAAACGATTAGTTCCTGAAACAACATGGAACTATCTAGAGGCTAATTTAGATTCAGTCAAAAATTTAATTCGTTCAAAAGGTAACTAAATGAAAATCAAGAAAGAAGCCATGGCTGGCACTCTCGAATCAAGCGATTTGTTAGTGAAAGTCACTCCTAATACAGGAATTGAAATTGTTATTAATAGTGATGTTAATAAGCAATTTGGCGATCAAATACGCGCCGTTGTTGAGCAAACCTTAACAAGTCTTAATGTGACTGACGGTTTAATTATTATTGATGATAAAGGCGCTTTAGATTGTGCGATTAAAGCTCGAGTACAATGTGCAGTATTGCGTGGCGCAGAAGAAGAGAACTTAGATTGGAGTAAATTACTATGAAAAAATTGCGTCGAAGTATGTTATTTCTGCCGGGTGCGAATGCAGCGATGTTATCCACTTCGTTTGTCTATAAGCCTGATTCAATCATGTTCGATCTTGAAGATGCAGTATCATTAAAAGAAAAAGATTCTGCTCGTTTATTGGTTGCACAAACATTACGTCTTCCGGTTTATAAAGAACATGGAATTGAAACTGTTGTTCGAATCAATGCGCTCAATACTCCATTTGGCTTAAAAGATCTTGAAGCTGTTGTGAGAGCAGGTGTTGACGTTGTACGTCTACCGATGACAAATAGTGCTGAAGATATCCATGAACTTGAAGCTCATGTTGAACGAATTGAAAAAGAGTGTGGTCGTGAGGTTGGTAGTACTAAATTAATGGCAGCTATTGAATCTGCGTTAGGTGTAGTAAATGCTGTTTCAATCGCAAAATCTTCACCACGTTTAATTGGTATAGCGTTAGCTGCGTTCGATTATTTAGTTGATATGCAAACTGAGCGTGGAGACGGTACCGAACTATTTTATGCACGTTGTGCTGTTTTACATGCAGCGCGAGTGGCGGGTATTGATGCATTTGACGTGGTTTATTCTAACGTTAATGATGATGAAGGCTTCTTGAAAGAAGTTAGCTTAATCAAAAAATTAGGTTATAACGGTAAATCACTGATTAATCCAAGACAAATTGAATTACTACATAATGCTTATGCGCCAACAGCTGCAGAAGTTGAAAACGC
The DNA here is from genome assembly GCF_046635725.1 of Gilliamella sp. CG22. Classification (NCBI taxonomy): domain Bacteria; kingdom Pseudomonadati; phylum Pseudomonadota; class Gammaproteobacteria; order Orbales; family Orbaceae; genus Gilliamella; species Gilliamella sp. CG22. The sequence continues at coordinate 17,451 of NZ_JBIDFK010000009.1, read as the reverse complement.
ACAAAAAGTGGTTGAAGCTGCTGAAGAAGGTGAAAGAAAAGGGCTTGGTGTGGTTTCATTAAATGGCAAAATGATTGATGCACCGATTATTGCACGTGCTCAAAAAATTATTGAGCTAGCCAAATATTCTGGTGTACGTAAAGAAATTTGATAGGATTAAAAAATGACGACTTCTATAGACAAAAAAATTGATGATTTGCTAAAACAGCATCCCGATCTAAAAAATATTGCACCGTTTGTTGATGCTAATGCAACAACGCCTTATTTAAAAGATGAGTCAAAATACACACGTAAATTATGTGATTCTATCGAACAAGCAATTCATAAATGTGAATTACGTGATGGAATGACGATCTCTTTCCACCATGCTTTTCGTGAAGGTGATAAGGTCATTAACAAAGTTGTTGAAACGATCAGCAGACTTGGTATTAAAAACTTAACGTTAGCATCAAGCTCATTGTTAAGTTGTAACTCTGCCTTGATTCCACATATTGAAGCAGGTGTGATTACCAAAATTTATACCTCTGGTTTACGAGGTAAATTGGCTGATGCTATTTCACATGGATTAATGGATAATCCTGTTCATATTCACTCTCACGGTGGACGAGTAAAACTTATTCAAAGTGGTGAAATTAACATTGATATCGCATTTTTAGCTGTTTCAACAGCGGATGAGCAAGGTAATGCCAATGGTGTATCGGGTAAATCTCAATGTGGTGCATTGGGTTATGCGATGGTTGATGCGCAATTTGCGAAAAAAGTAGTCTTGTTGACTGAAGATATCGTTGGTTATCCAAATCATCCGGCAAGTATTCGTCAGGATCAAGTCGATTATATTGTTAAAGTCGATGAAGTTGGTGACCCGACTAAAATCAGTGTCGGTGCAGCGCGAATTACCAGCAATCCACGAGAGCTAATGATTGCTCGCTATGCTGCGGATGTCATTGAGTATTCTGGCTATTTTAAAGACGGTTTCTCAATTCAAACCGGTTCAGGTGCGTCTTCAACGGCAGCCACCCGATTCTTAGAAAATCGTATGCGAGCTAAAAATATTACTGCCTCATTTGCATTAGGTGGTATTACAGCAAGTATTGTTGATTTACATGAAAAAGGGTTAGTTAAACGTTTACTTGATACGCAAAGTTTTGATGGTACCGCAGGACAATCTTTAGGTAAAAACCGAGACCATATCGAAGTTTCAACCAATGTCTATGCAAACCCTGCATCGAAAGGGGCGAGTGTGGATGAGTTAGATATTGTTATCCTTAGTGCATTAGAAATCGATCTTGATTATAACGTTAATGTATTAACAGGATCGGATGGTGTTATGCGGGGTGCGTCTGGTGGTCACTGTGATACCGCGGCCGGTGCAAACTTAACCATTATTGTTGCGCCATTAATTCGTAGCCGTATTCCAACTGTGATTAAGAAAGTGACAACTGTTGTAACACCAGGTGAGAGCGTTGATGTGCTTGTAACTGACCATGGTATTGCTGTTAACCCTAATCGTCCAGAAATCGCTGAACGTTTAAAAGCAGCAAACTTACCGGTAATGAGCATTGAAGAGCTTTACCAACGTGCGGTGTCATTGACTGGTGAACCAAAACCAATTGAATTTAAGGATAAAATTGTTGGTATTGTTCATTATCGAGATGGTTCGGTGATTGATGTAGTACGCGAAGTTAAAGACTAACTAACTTGCAATAGCATGACATGATGACATGCTATTGCCTTCTTTTATCTAAATAGCAGACAAGACCACAATGATAGTAAAATTTGATGATGGTACACCAATCACGCTTGAACAGATGTTACTTGCGAAAGAAAAACGAGTTGCCAATCAACTTTTTGCAATCACACACTATCAACAACCAATCATCTCACTTTGTTTGGTTATTCCGGGAGCTATTAAAAATAGTAGTGGAGCACACTATCTATTTAATCAAGCGATCCAAGCATTACATCACTGTTTCAGTACAAACAATATCACTATCGTGAATGAACAGCATTATCATCAAATCACAGGGTTTGAAGCGATTATTTCGGTAGCTTGTCAAACAAAAAAGTTAAAACAATTTTGTATTGATATTGAAGATAATCATCCTTTAGGACGATTATGGGATATTGATGTTATTGATCCCACTACCCAACAGAGCCTTTCTCGAGCTCAATTTGAACAACGTCCAAGGCAATGTCTAGTGTGTGATGAAGTAGCAAAAATTTGCGGACGAGCCAAACGACACTCACTTGATGAGATATTTACCGCAATTCAAAATAAAATTATCCATTACGGCAAATAAGATTTAAAATTCATTATCAAAATCAATTAATTAAATCTTAAAAGGATTGATGAAAAAGATTATAATAGTGGAAATCATCAACCCATAATTTAATTGAATAATTAAAGCTAAATAGCCGCTAATGCTTGTTTTAAATCACCGATTAAATCATCGATATCTTCTAATCCAACTGAAATGCGTAATAGTTGATCGGAAATGCCAGCCGTCTTACGAGCTTCGGCACTAATTCCTGAATGGGTCATCGTTGCAGGGTGACAGACTAAGCTTTCAACTCCACCTAATGATTGTGCCAAGGTAAATATATTCAGCGCTTTTAAAAATTTAGGCATAACATCAGCATTGCCGACCAATTCAAAACTTAAAAGAGAGCCAAATCCTTTTTGCTGTTTTTTAGCAATATCGTGACCAAGATTAGACGGTAAAGATGGATGGAAAACTTTAGCAATTTTAGGATGATTCACTAAAAACTCAACTACCTGTTTAGCATTGTCTTGTTGTAGTTTAACACGAGCAGCTAAAGTACGTAATCCACGCAATAATAAGTAGCTATCAAACGATGATGTTAACGTTCCAATGTTGTTTGCCCACCATAAGACATCTGTTGCTAATTTTTGATCTTTGAAGACCAGAATACCAGCCAATAAATCGGAATGGCCATTTAAAAATTTGGTACAAGAATGGGTGACAATATCGGCTCCAAGTTCTAATGGCTTTTGTAGAATAGGTGTCATAAAAGTATTGTCCACTAATACAATTGCACCCACTTCATGCGCTTGTTGAGTGATCGCTTGAATATCGACAACACGCAAAAGAGGATTACTTGGTGATTCAATTAAGACTAATTTAGGACGGAGATTTAACGCTTCTTTCAATGCAACAGGATCGGACTGATCAACAAATTTTGCTTTAAAATGACCTCGTTCACTTAAGCTGTTAAATAACCGATAACTGCCACCATAGCAATCATGAGGCGCAACCACTAAATCATTAGGGGATAATAATGCAACGCTAACTAAATGAATGGCTGACATTCCACAATTCGTTAATATAGCATCCGCTCCACCTTCCAATTTTGCGACAGTTTGTTCAACTAATCGTCGGCTAGGATTTGATTTTCGACCATAATCAAATTCTCTGGGTTTTGCAAACTCTTCATAGCGGTAACATGTTGAAGGTGTAATCACTGGAACGACACTACCGTATTGATCATCGGTATTTAGACCACCCCGGACAGCAATCGTCCCTTGATTTAAATTAGCACATTGGCTTTGATTGTTAGATTGATTAGCCATAATAACCTTCCTAAACCTCTTGATTTATTCTTAGATATCAGTTGTATAAGAATAACACAATTAATAAAGACGTCAACATGTCTAGACGTCTAAGTATCTTGGTGTGTAGATTGCAGTAAAACAAAAAAAACGTTAAAATTATCCACATTATTTGTGATGTAATTTGGTGGAAAAATGATGAAATGGAATGGCGACTATATCAGCCCTTATGCTGAGCACGGTAAAAAAAGTGAGCAAGTAAAAAAAATTACTGTTTCAATTCCGTTAAAAGTCTTAAAGATATTGACTGATGAACGTACTCGTCGACAAGTGAATAATTTGCGTCATGCAACCAATAGTGAACTTCTTTGTGAAGCTTTTTTGCATGCTTATACAGGGCAGCCTTTACCATGTGATGAAGACTTACAAAAGGATCGAGAAGATGGTATTCCACAGCAAGCTCAAAAAATGATGAGGGATTTAGGTATTGATCCTGATCTGATTGATGAATAAAAATTAAATGGTTATCATCGTTCAGTATCATTAGAGATGGGATATAAAAAAGGCGCATAAAGCGCCTTTTTTTATGATAATAACGAAAAAATCGTTACAACAAAAACTATTTTTTACCGCCAACCATTGAAAAACGTTGTTTGAATTTATCTACACGTCCACCAGTTGCAACATCACGTTGTTTACCAGTATAGAATGGGTGACACTCACCACATACGTCAAGATGAATATCATGACCAATAGTTGAATGAGTTTTGATAACATTACCGCAAGAACACGTTGCTGTAATTGCTTTATATTCTGGGTGAATACCTTCTTTCATAATAAGCCTCTAGAGTTGGTTCGTATCGCTATATAAACGGCTGTGAAAGCAAAGTCTATACACCATACGAGTGTTAAAAAACATGATTAAGGTTGCGAATTATACGCTTTAAACTGCTGGTAATCAAGCAATAAAAGCCTTGTTTAAACAGGTAACTGACCAATAGTTACTTGTAACTCAACCTTTTCACCGTTTCGCAATACTACTATGGGGACGGTTGTGCCTGGTTTCAACTCGGCTATTTGATCCATTGTTTGAATAATGGATTTTACAGGCTTGTTATCAACCATAATTAAAATATCATCTGTTTGTACTCCGGCTTGTAAAGAGGGACCTTCGGCATTAGTAACCAAAATACCTAAAACAACCGGCATATCGCTTGGATTTCGAGTAGGCGTAAATTCTAATCCATCAATACCAATATAACCGCGAATTATTTTGCCGTCTTGAATCAATTTATTCATTATCTTTACCGCTAAGGCCGTTGGAATGGCAAAACCGATACCTTCGGGTACTTCATTTCCTAAATTTTTAGCAAAGGTTAGGGTGTTAATTCCAACTAATTCACCTTTAGTATTGACTAGTGCCCCTCCAGAATTACCATGATTAATTGATGCATCAGTTTGAATAAAGTTTTGTCGACGATAAGGACTTAAACCATCACGTCCTGTTGCACTGATAATACCTTGCGTAATGGTTTGCCCAATATTATATGGATTACCAATAGCTAAAACAACGTCTCCAATCTTTGGTTCTCGGTTAGGATTGATGTGAATTGTTGGTATATTGGTAGCTTCAATTTTAAGAACTGCAATATCAACCAGTTTATCAGAACCAACAGTTAGCGCTTCAAAAATTCGTCCGTCTTGTAAAGCAACGATAATTTGTTCTGCACCATCAACAACATGATAATTGGTAATAATGTAACCCTGCTTACTCATAATTACCCCAGAACCTAGTGGTGTAATTGGGTTATCTGTCGATTGTTGAGACATTGCATTCACTGAACGGCTGTAGATATTCACAACCGCTGGTGCAGCAATTTTGACAGCATCAGAATAACTTATGGGTTCGTTATCAAAGATTGATCTTGAAAAGTTTGATTGTGTTCCATTGCGCAAGGTCGGAAATATAATCAATAGCACTATCGCTAAAACAGTACCAATCAATATAGGCCATAAAATTTTCTTAAGCATAATGATTTGATTGTAAAGGGTGATAAGAAGATTTTAGCACATCTGACTAGATGTTGAAATTAATGATTTTCGTCGATACAAAAGCATCGACGAAAAAAAATTTATTCAGGAATTAGCGTAAAATTAAATATAAACGGCTATCACCCCGAACAATATTTAGCGCAATTGCAGATGGTTTGCTGTCAATAATTTTACGAAGATCCGCAATATTGTTGACACGTGTTTTATTTACACCCGTGATAAGGTCGCCTTCTTGCAGGCTTAAACTTGATGCAGGTGAATTTTTAGCAATGCTCTCAATAATTACACCTTTTTGTCCTTTAATTTCACCATTAGTTAATATAGCGCCGTCAAGGGAAGCGTGTAAAGATTTTGCTTCAGTCGTCGATTCGTCGCTATTTTTTAATTTTACACTAACGGTTAGATTTTTACCGTCACGAATTAAACCTAATTCAACAGTTCGTCCAACACCAGCGGTAGCAATTTTAGCTCGTAATTCGGCAAAACTATCAACGGGTTTTCCATCCATTGACACAATCACATCGCCAGATTTAATACCCGCTTCCTTTGCGGCCGAGTCATCGATAACTTCACTAACAAATGCGCCTTTTTGAATTTCGAGATCAAACGCCTTTGCAATATCAGAAGTTAATTCATTCCCTTTTATACCTAATACACCCCGTTTGACTTCGCCAAATTCAATTAATTGCGAAGTTAAATTTTTCACCATATTACTTGGAATCGCAAAACCGATACCTACATTTCCACCACTAGGTGCAATAATGGCGGTATTAATTCCAACTAATTCACCATTTAAATTGACCAAGGCTCCACCAGAATTGCCTCGATTAATTGACGCATCTGTTTGAATAAAATTCTCAAAACCATTCATACTAAGTCCACTACGAGCAAGCGCGGAAATAATACCCGAAGTAACCGTTTGACCAATTCCAAAAGGATTACCAATTGCCACAACATAATCACCAACACGTAATTTATCCGAATCAGCGAGTTTCAGTGCGGTTAATTTTTTACCATCTTGAATTTGCAGTAATGCAATATCACTTTGTTGATCTTTACCAATTAATTTGGCTTGATACTCATGACCATCATTTAAAGAAATAATGATTTTATCTGCATTTTCAATAACATGATTATTGGTTACTACGTAGCCTTTTTCAGCATCAATAATGACACCAGAACCTTGACCAGTAAACGCTCTCGATTGACTGTCAGGATAACCAAAGAAACGTCTAAATTCCTCTGGCATGTTATTTTGCATCTGAGCAACACCTTCAACTTTAATGCTAACAACAGACGGTAATACTGTTTCTAGCATTGGAGCCAAACTCGGTTTTTCAGTATTATTATCGGTAGGTATCGATGGAAAAGCAGCATAAGCATTTGAAAACATCGATAAACTTATACTTATACTTAAAGCAATAACACTTAATAGTTTTTTTTGTTTTTTTACTGAATTGTTCATTTTACAACTCTCGCTTTTCGAATAATTTAAAAATAATAGAAACTTGTACTAGCGTTTACTAGTGAATTCGTATTAAGACCGTTGATCATCCGTTTTAAATAAATTTGAAGGATTATCAGAATAATCTTTAGGTTGCTTTTCTAAAACTAATTTTGGGCTACTGTCAGAATTATTTTCATCAAGACTAAGATTAGGCATATTTTCGCTACCAATAATCTGTTGCGAATTTTCTGCCATATGTTGATAAAGACGTCTAAACTCTTTAGCCATATTATCTAAGATTTCAGCACTGTGGGAAAAATGTTGAGCAATCATTTGTTTTTGAGTTTTCAACTCTTCTTGTGCTTTATCAAGCTCTCGTTTGGTATTTGCATATTGACGAGCTTTAGGACTAACCACATTCATTAAAATAGCGCCAACAATCAAGCCTATCACTAATCCAATTAAAATATAAATGATGATGTCTTTTTCCATAAATTACTCCTTGTACTTTATATAGTCTGATTATATAAAATTAATATAAACTTGCTAGTTATCATTTTGCATGGTTAGCAAGTTTAATCAATTGTTTTTTTAGTTTATTTGGTGCATTTTCTGCTAATGCATATAAATAAGTTGCACTAATTTGTGTCATGGTACTGTTCATTGTAGCATCATTTGACGAATGATTAACCCTTTGGGATGAAGGTGCAGCAATATCAGGATTAATACGATATTGAATTGATGCTAAAGATGGCAATAGGTTTTTGCGAATACCGGTTAATAAATTGCTTTGTTCATATTTTAGCCGAGTAAGCCAACTCGCTGAACTGACTTCAAGAATGAGAATACCTTGCCTAAAATTAGATACCCGACATTGAACATTTAACGGAGGAGGCAGTAGATCAAATACAACATTAGCTAATTTTTTTAACGCATATATTCTTTCTTGAATATGCAATAAAGAAGAATCTTGCGTCAAAATTGACGAAAGTATTTGTGGTTCATTATCACGCATAGGCTAACCTCATGCTCTCCATTATGATCTTTTGCTCTGTTTAAAAAACATACGCAATATATGACTAAAATAATTTAGCGCATCTAATAAAAAATATCTTACTAAAAAAAAACATTTACAGATAGTTAAAAAATCTTTTTCAAATTGTTAATCTAGCATACTGAAAATAAACAACTTGTTTTTGAAGTCGATACTTTAAAGGAATAGCACCGTTTAAAAACGTTTATTTCAAGTAATAGCATAATTATCGTTTTATAAAAAAGGAAATCATCATTTATAACTATTATTTTAACAAAGATATCCAAGCAGTAAATGACTAAAAGAAATAATTGATACAGATTACTTATGTCACTAATTTAATTTGATATATTTCAAATTAAAACATAAAAAATTGTTGAAAATTGTAAATAAATGACGTGGATTGTAATTTAAATAAGATTATCATTGCCGATTATAAAAATTAATAACAAAACTTAAAAAAATTTAATTAAACAGAAAAAGTATAAATAGTATGAAGCGATTGGGTTATCGTATTATGTCACTGTTTTGGTTTTTTGCATCTTAATTGTGTTTGTTAAAATATTCGCTTTAAATTATGTCCTGATCTAAAACCTGTATTTCAAACCGTATATTAATGATTTCTGTTCAATGACACTAAAATATTAAATACGGTGATTTTGGTTTAATACTTAATAAGTTTAGAAAAATTTAATTCAAATAAAACGTGTTATTATTTTAATAAACATGATTGAATTTTATTGATTTCTTTATTTAGTGCATCGATAACTAAGTCAGGATGTGATCGTTGTAAAGTTTTAACGTTTTCAAAACCATCATTTACTGTCGAACCCGTATATTGTTGAGCCTGTTTAATGTTGCTAAATAGATAATGAATATTGTTTTGATGGTGAGTAGCCGTTAAAGTATAACTGACAAAATATTTAGCGTTATAATGATAGTCGGTTATGGCATTGGCAACAACATGATTTCCTTCAACTAGCTTAATCGTTTGCCCCCCATTTATTGTGATCGATTGTTGATTAGGGATGTTGTATGAATACCACCAAGGTGATCCAAAATAACTTTCATTTGTTAGCACAACTGGTCCATTATTGAGTTCTTGTGCAGTACACAGCGACAAGGAAGAATGAAGATTTTGGGTTGGTATTGTTTTGCTATATTTATTGAGAATATCATCGCCCGATGCGTTTTGTGATATTTCGACGCCTTGGGTTTGATAAATCGACGCCATTTTGGGCGATGTACAGCCCGTTAGCACAGCAACAAGAGTGAATAAAATTATAAACGCTTTCATGGCTAGCTCCTCATAGGTGTTAAATGGTTTATTGATTAGTTTACTCATATCGATAAACATTAACCATAAATTGATATTTAAAATTGAATGAAAAGAACCAATGTTAAAAATGTGGAAATCAATAACAATTTTAGACGTTATGCGAGTGAGGTAAATAATTACCTCACATCATTAAGATAATATTAAACCTTTTTACCACGAATTTTTCGTGATAATCGTTTAAATCCATGGGTGAATTTTTTAATTGCCATAGCCATAGCCGGAACTTTAATCTTAATATTAAATCGTTCTTGCAGTTCTATGGCATCGTTAGCTTTGGTTAGCCAAATAAACCCTGAATTTGTTAAGTCGATGGCTTTAATTTTGCCATCTGGCGTTAAAATGAAATTACCGCCATGCACATCGTTAGAGACTAAATTATAATGATGAAGTTTTTCGATACAATTTTTGACTTGTTCGCCATGTAATTTCATTTCGTCCCTTGTTAATGAACGACCTTCGATAAAATTAAAAATCATATAGTGGCGTTTAGTTTTTTTATCGAATGCGACTAAATAAAGCTCATAAGCTATGTCGCATTTATCCTGCGAAATTTTAGCTAATTTGTGGATTAAATTGAAATAAAAATCACCGGTTATTTTGGCAATCAGTCGACGTTCCAAACGATTTTCAACGCCACCATCAATTTTAAAAATAAATTTGCTTTGGTTATGATTAATTAAATAAGTATATCTTTCAATACGATCACTAGGATCCAGTAATTCATGGTGACCTTCCTCTGCCAGAAAGTCATCAAACAGTTCAAGATAGTCAATTTTATCATTTTGGACGTAAGCGAACTTCATATCACCACGTTCAGTTTCAATTATATTTGCAAAGTTATTCAAATTACTTGGCTCCAACATACAACAACACAATTGGTTTATCTTAAACACTATCTATCTTAAAGTAAATGAAACGATGATAATTATAACGTTTACATAACCTAATTATAATCATCAAAATTTTGCGCTGATTAAAATGTTTTCTTATAATTGAAAATTATTGATAAATACGTTAACTGCTATTGATTACTATGCTAAATAAGTCATCAGTTTGGTTTCTCTATATTATTAAAACGGCTAATCAAACATTCTATACCGGTATTACTACAGATATAAGTCGACGTTTACATCAACATCAAACTGGTCAAGGAGCTAAATATTTGAAAGGTCATCAAGATCTTACGCTTGTCTATCAAGTTTATGTTGGGGATAAATCCACAGCTTTAAAGCTTGAGTATCGTATCAAACAACTTTCTAAGACTCATAAAGAAAAACTTATTGCACAATCGCCTAACTTAACGGAATTATTGGCAAGATTCATTGCTAACTAATTTATTTTTAGATGAGTTTATAATTCAAAATGCCGACATCAATGCTAAAGGTGGTGAGTAAATTGCTTTAGTTTGCTGTTCAAATTCCTTGAGTTGTTGATACCAAAAATCAACATCTGTGATCCAAGGAAAAGCAGCAGTAAAAGCCGGGTCTTGCCAACGTGTAATAATCCAAGCCAGATAATGAACCATTCTCATTGCTCTTAATGGCTCAATTAATTTAATTTGTTGACTATCAAAATCGTTAAACTCTTGATACATTTCTATTAAAGCATCAAGTTGTAGACGTTGTTCTTGCCGATTACCATTCAGTAACATCCATAAATCTTGAATTGCAGGGCCATTACGTGCATCATCAAAATCGACAAGTATGGCTTGGTCTCGCCATAATATATTACCAATATGACAATCACCATGTAAACGGATGCATTGCCAATCATTATGCCAATGTTGTTCAACGGCTTTAATTAGGTGTGTCAGGTTTGTTCTAAGCGCTGAATGAATATTTTTAGGAATAAACTGACAAGATAAAAGTACCTCTTGAGGCTGATAAAGGTACTCTTCAAGACCGATTGTCGGTCGGTGTATAAAGTTTTTTTGAGCGCCAATTTGATGCATTCGTCCTAATAACAGTGAGACTGACTCCATTTGTTCAATGTTATCAGATTCGTATTGTCTGCCGCCTATACTTGGAAAAAGCGAGAACAAATAACCTTGATATTCATGCAGAGTGTTGTTATTGACTATTATAGGCGTAACAACAGGGATTTCAGCATCAAATAATGCTTGGGTAAATTGATGCTCCTCAAGAATTTGCTCTCGATTCCAGCGATGTGGACGGTAAAACTTAGCAACATAACGTATTCGCTCTTCATCCATAAATTGGTAGACACGATTTTCATAGCTATTTAATGCTATTAAACCCGAATCAACACGTATCCCGATAGACAATAAACAATCAAGAATAAATTCCGGGGATAGCGCCTGGAATGAAAAAGCAGGATGATTCATTAATTTTCTCTTTTATTGTTGGTTAAACCATTCGTTTAATTGCCATTTTAATGGTTCAAGACCAATACGTTTTGGTGATGAGAAAGGGGATACTGTAATATCACCTTGAAAAGGTAAGATGGCTTCTTTGACCATATTAACTTGTTTTTTGAGCGCTCCAGACGCCAGCTTATCTGCTTTGGTCAATAACAACATGACGGGAATGTTCACCGATACCGCCCATTCAATCATCTGTTGATCTAAATCTTTTAAAGGATGTCTTATATCCATTAATATCACTAAACCTTTAAGGCTTTCACGTTTTTGTAGGTATTCCCCTAATGACTTCTGCCATTTTCGCTTGATTGTTTCTGGCACTTGCGCATAACCATATCCTGGCAAGTCAACCAACCGACAATTAGGCTCGACTTCAAAAAGATTAATAAGCTGAGTCCGCCCCGGTGTTTTACTGGTTCTGGCCAACCCTTTTTGGTTAGTCAGCGTATTAAGCGCACTCGATTTTCCTGCATTTGAGCGACCGGCAAATGCGACTTCTACACCACCGTCAAAGGGCAAATGTGAAATATCTGGTGCACTTAATATAAATTTAGTTTTTGCATAATTTAATGGTCGAATATCGTACATAAATAAGTATCCTATAAATGCGTAGACAGCATTTAATCGATTAAAATGCTGTTACTGTATAGAAAAACTTAAGCATTGACAACTTTTTCAACGGCTTTTGCAAATCGGTTCATCCCTTCTTGGATTTCATCTTCTGATATAATCAGTGAAGGTGTAAAACGTAATACATTTGAACCGGCATTTAAAATCATTACTTTATATTCTGTTGCGACGTTCAAAAAATCGCGAGCTTTGTCATGAAACTCAGGTTGTAATTCAGCGCCAATAAGTAACCCTTTTCCTCGATATTCTCTAAACACATTGAATTTGTCATTAATTTCTTCTAGTTTAGCAATAAATATTGCTCGACGCTTTTCGATCCCTGAAAGCACGTCTGGTGAATTGATAATATCAAACGCTTCACAGCCTACTGCACAAGCAAGAGGATTACCACCATAAGTGGTACCATGTACACCAACATGCATCACAGAGGATACTTGATCGGTGGTTAACATTGCACTAATCGGGAATCCGCCACCCAATGCTTTAGCGGAGGTTAAAATATCCGGTATCACATTGTATTGTTGATAGGTGTATAAACTGCCTGTTCGTCCCATGCCACATTGAACTTCATCAAATATTAGCAAGGCATTATATTCATCACAAAGCAACCTAACACCATTCAAAAATTCAGGTGTAGCCGATGCTAAGCCGCCTTCCCCTTGTACCGGTTCAAGGACGACCGCACAAGTATGATCATCCATGACCGCTTTAACAGCATTAAGATCATTAAACGGAACATGAACGATATCAGCTGGCTTAGGGCCAAATCCATCGGAATATTTTGCTTGACCCCCAACAGAAACCGTGAAAAAAGTGCGTCCATGAAAAGATTGGTAAAAAGAAATAATTTTAGTTTTATAAGGATGAAACTTTTTTGTGGCATAATAGCGAGCAAGTTTGAACGCTGCTTCATTGGCTTCCGCCCCTGAATTGGCAAAAAATACGCGATCAGCAAAAGTATGGTCAATCAGTTTTTGAGCAAGCATTAATGCCGGTTCATTAGTAAACACATTGCTGACATGCCACAATTTTTGACTTTGTTCTTGTAATGCTTTGATTAATCTTGGGTGGCAATGCCCTAAAGCGTTGACTGCAATGCCACCAGCAAAATCGATGTACTCTACGCCATTTTGATCCCAAATCCGGCTACCTTCACCTCTAACGGGGATAAATTGTGCGGGTGAATAAACGGGTAAAATGACTTTATCAAACAATTCTCGAGAAACGTTATGTTGCATTGTTACATCCTTACCTATATTGACATGTTGCAATCTATTTTATGCCAAATAGAGGTTTAGTAAAGTAAATAATTATTCATTTAATTTGAATTAAAATTCAGTTTGAAAGTTTTGCGTATGATAGCGACCGAATAATTTTCTTCTTTTACATAATTGTTTTCAGTTATAATTGGACACTATTTTTAATTGTATTTGGAAAAAGATTAATATGAGCCGCATTATATTTTGCCATTATTTACAAGAAGAATCGGAAGGTTTGGATTTTCAGCTATATCCGGGAGAGCTTGGCAAGCGTATATATAACGAAATTTCAAAACTAGCTTGGCAAGAATGGCTTAAAAAACAAACCATGTTAATCAACGAAAATAAACTCAATATGATGAATCCTGAACATCGAAAAAAAATTGAAGATGAAATGGTTAAATTTTTATTTGATGGTGAAGATATCATTATTGATGGCTATAAACCACAAAATTGAGAAATCACATGAAAAATAACATAAAAATTATTACATTATTTGTTACTGCAAGTTTTTTAGCGGGTTGTCCTAGTAAAAATGCAAATTTCGATAATGAAGATTATTATGTTAAAGATACCAATGCATTTAATATTTTAATCAGCCAATATGCTAATAATATTGAACAAATATGGGGGCCCAAAGAGGTGCTTATTGCGGGACCTAAAGATTATGTTCAATATGAGGATAATTTAGAAACGCGAGTTCACATTAACTTTGTTTCTGGGGTGATTACGATAGAAACATTGTCTGATATGCCCATAATCAGTTTAAAAGATGCTATTGTTTCAACGCTACTAATGCCAGAACCAGATGATATTATTCGGCATGGTAAAATGGGGCAGGATCAGTCACAAGAGCCTTTTTTGTATAATCAGGTGCTTGACCAAGAAATGCAACCTATTCGTTGGAGTGGTAGAGCCAATAACTTTGCTGACTATGTTCTTGCTTATAATATGCAAGTTCGCACATCGGGTTCTCATCAAATTACTTATGTTGAAATTAAACTTGTTCCTAATCATATCAATCAGCGCGCCAGAAAATTTTTACCGTTAGTGATTGAAGCATCAAATCGTTACCTTATAGATGAACGATTAATTTTAGCGATTATGGAAGTTGAATCGGCATTTAACCCCTATGCTGTGAGTCGTAGTGATGCACTTGGATTAATGCAAGTTCAACAACATACTGCTGGACGCGATATTTTTTCATTAAGGGGAAAATCAGGGGAACCTAGCAGGCAATTTTTACTCGATCCTAAAAATAATGTTGATATGGGTACCGCTTATTTATCACTATTAAAAACAAAATATCTAGCTGGGATTAATAATCCTATTTCTTTGAGATACGCAATGATAACATCTTATAATGGTGGTGCAGGTAGTGTACTTCGTACCTTCTCTAGTGATCGTAACGAAGCGATTAACATTATCAATTCTATGACCCCACAGCAAGTATATCGAAAATTGGTTACTTCCCATGTTTCACAAGAGTCTCGCAACTATCTTATCAAAGTCAGTAGTATATTAGACAATAGGTAGGATATAAAATAGTCGTGCCATCATATTATATTGATTTATTTATATTATGATGGTCTTTATTAAAGAAACAATAGTTATTTAATTAATCCCGATTTGTTAATTTTAAATTTCACTTCTTAAAAAAAGCTTACCGTGAAGGTAATTGAAATTGATAATAATCTGTTTTATTTGCTGTTTAACCGCTTACAACTCTTAGCAAATAAGGAGTTGATGCGGTTTCAACCTAAACTTAGAATAAGTGAAAATAATAGTAAAGTTTTAGCCATTAAATTTTTAGTAAATTTTATCTTTTCTTTATATCGTTTAAGGTCATCAACCTAAATTTAATAACAGAGTTGCAATAAAATGAAAGGAAATGCTAATTCATGAATAAATGTAAACGGTTCCGTATTTTTTCTGATCTGGTAATAGGTTTGTTGATTTTGCTTGGATCAATTTTTGCTTTCGCTAAAACAATGACTAATTTAATCATGCTTAGATCTATTGATGATGAATTAAATACAACAGAAAAATTGAACTCAGGCATCTACCATTCTGGACTCTCCTTACAAAAGTTATTTCTTGCTTCTTTGGGATTTTATAAAGATACAAATTATCCGATTAAAAATGTCGGATCTCACAATGAGATATATCAGCAACCTAATTTAGATAATCACTGTCAATTAGAAACATTGTTTTTCAGTCATAGCCATTTTGTTACAGCGCTATTTGAAAAGACTGTTACTGTTATAAAAGAACTATTATCAATAGACAATAAATACAGTGTAATCTCGGCTGCTCAATACGGACTTTTCAAAAACAATGTTAATGCGGCATCCTTTCAGATTTTAGGTCAATGTGTTGTGCAAGATAGCAATTTGCTAACTAATTTATTTCAACGAAAAGATAGAGCGTATAAAAAATACACATAAAGATATTAACTTGATGATATCTTGATAGTTTAAGACAAATATTTATTATTTATTGATCGTTTTATTCGATCAATATGTTATGTCAGCTCAAAAAGTCTCAAACTAAAATGTTATTTAAATCATTAATTATTAATTAAATGTTAACTTAAAACGATAATCGGTATAGATGTTAATAAAAGACATTTAACTGAACTAACAATAAATAAAAATAATAGCTATTAAAAGAAAGGAAATAAATTAGATGAAAAAACATAACTGGACCCGACATCCGCTTTGTTTGGGGATAAGTGTTGCTTTTTTACTCGGCTCAAATGGTGTTTATGCCGGTACGGATAACGTGCCCAAATTGAACATTATCCGGGATGAGTTTAATGCAAAAGAAAAGCTTAATTTAAGTATCTATAATCCTAAAGTGAAGTTAACTTCACAAGGATTATTTACAACACCAATGGGGCTTTATGTTTATACCAACTATCCAACCAAAATTGCGGAATACCAAATCACCATTTACCGACAATCTGATTTAGATAACCAATATCCCTTAAAGACTTTCCGTTTTAGTGATATCAGCCCTTATGAAGCGGTATTATGGAATGGCGATACGGATAATGGTGAGCCATTATCGATTGATAGCGAGTATAAAGCGATTTTAACCACCACCAGTTATGACGGTTTGAAAGACAATGTTTATGCGACATTTTTTAAGACATTAGGTTATGGCAGTGCACAAACCGACAGTGATTTTATTTCCTATAGCAAATCTAACCTCCAATCTACCTCGTCGAATTTATTATTTGGCCAATTAAAATCAGACAGCACCATACCGGGCTTTGGTGAAAGCCGAATAAACCATCAGGGCATCGTCACCAGTGCGCAAGACCGTAAAGTGGTCATTCAAATGGCGGGACTGGAAGATAAAAAAGCAGTGATGCTCAATGGTGAGCGCTTAGTGGTGGACGACAATGGTCGAGCCATGCGCGAGATAATTTTATCCCCGGGTGATTATCAGTTTGATTTAAGCTGGCAGGATGAGCAGGGTCAGACCTACACACAGCAGGAAAAGCTGGTGGTGGAGCAGGAAGATGACCTTTTCTATGTGGGCATAGTGGATGTGACGTATGCGCAAAACAATGTCAGTGGCGACGGACAATCCATACTGGAAGAGGCAGACAGTCATCACTACAGCGGCAAAGGGAGCTGGGATGGACGGGTTGCTTTTTACTTAAAAGCGAACAAAGGTGATTATCGCATTACCGCCCATTTAGACACAACGGAAACCCGGCTGAAAAATGC